>NZ_JBHVWF010000272.1:0-5034 GCF_042882365.1 Streptomyces sp. NPDC058221
GGGGGGGGGGGGGCGGGGGTCTCCCCCCCGGGGCTCCCCCCCCCCCCCCCCCGGCCCCCCCCCCCCTGGGGGGGGACGGGCTCCTGGGTGTGCGGCAGGTCAGCCGACCAGCTCCAGGCCGTCCGCGACGACCCGGCCGGCGTGCAGGACCGTGCGGTCGTCGCTGCGGTCCATCACCGCGGACGCCACGGTCTCGCCCTCGACCAGCAGCAGATCGGCACTGTCGCCGACGGCGAGGCCGGGACGGTCGGAGACGGACGACAGGCGGGGCAGGTCCGCGTGCAGGATCGAGGCACCGCCTCGGCTCGCGACGGCGACGCAGTGCTCGATCAGTTCGTCGGCCCGGTAGCGGTTGGTGAAGGCGAGCTGCCAAGCGCGGTCCAGCATGTCGCCGTTGCCGTAGGGCGACCAGAAGTCGCGCTGGCCGTCCTCCCCCAGGCCGACCCGCACACCGGCGGCGGTCAGCTGCGCCATCGGCAGGGCGTTCTGCTGCTGGGCCGGTGCGATGGTCGCCATCGCGATGTCCAGTTCGGCGAACTCCTCGATGAGGCGGCGGGTGGTCGCCTCATCGACGGTGCCGAGTTCGTAGGCGTGCGAGAGCGTCACCTGACCGGCCATGTCCAGGGCGCGCACCCGCTCCAGGATGAGGTCGACGCTGAAGACGCCGAGTGCGCCCGGCTCGTGCAGGTGGATGTCGACCGGCGCCCGGTGGCGCTCGGCCAGGTCGAACACGATGTCGAGGTGGCGTACCGGGTCACGGTCCAGGGTGCACGGGTCGATGCCGCCGACCACGGCCGCGCCCGCGGACATGGCCCGGTCCATCAGCTCCGGCACGCCCTTCTCCTTGAGCAGACCGGCCTGCGGGAAGGCCATGATCTCGACCTCGCAGCGGCCGGCGTGCGCCTCCTTGGCGGCGAGGACGCCCTCCAGCCGCTCCAGACCGCAGTCCGCGTCGATCTGGGCGTAGCTGCGCACACGGGTCGTGCCGCGCTCGATCATGCGGCCCAGGGTGTACGTGGCGCGCTCGGCGACGCTCCACTCGTCCTCGCGCCAGTGCGCGCGGTCGTTCATCGTCATGCCCCAGACACCGGGGGCGCCGGTGTGCGGGCGGAAAGGCAGTCCCATGCGGGTGGAGTCGAGGTGGCAGTGGACGTCCGAGAAGGACGGGAGCGCGAGTCGCCCCCGTCCGGCCACGGTGTCGTCGGCGGCACGGCTCGGGTCGTGCGGGGTGAGCGCGGCTATCACGCCGTCCCTGATCTCGATGTCGCAGGGCTCGCCGCCCCAGGGACGGACGTCTCGGACGAGCATGTGGTGCCTTTCCTTGTTCGGTCGAACGGTATGAAGTTGTTGAACGTCTGGAAGCCTGTGGGTCACTCCGCCGGAAGCACCTCGGCCAGGGTCGCGAGCGAGGGACCGCGGCCCCGCTCGATGTGCGCGTAGGCGAGGGCGTCGGCCAGGTCGGGCTTGCCCGCGTAGATAGCCGCGCAGATGTCCTGGTGCTCGGTGCACTGGACGCGCGGGTCGAGGCCGCCGGTGAGGGTGAACAGCCACTGCACCAGGCCGAGTGAGGGTTGCAGGGCGTCCTGGAGCAGCCGGTTTCCGGTCATCGCGACGATCTCCGCGTGCAGGGCGGTGTTGGCGGCCGGAATCCCGTGGGCGTCGCCGCGCCGGGTGGCGTCTTCGGCCGCTTCCATGAGTTCGCGCAGCCGTTCGCCGCCACGGCCGCCGGCGCAGGCCTCCGCCGCCCTCCGGGCGGCGAACACCTCGAGGCTCAGCCGGAGGTCGAAGAGCTCGGCCACATCGCGCAGCGAGAGGTTGCGCACGGACGCGCCGCGCCGCGGGGAGATCACCACGAGCCCTTCGCCGGTCAGCCGGGTGAGCGCCTCCCGGACGGGGATGCGCGAGAAGCCCAGCGCCTCGGAGAGTTCGCGCTCCCGCAGGCGCCCGCCGGGCGGGTACTCGCCGGACAGGATGCGGGCGCGGATCGTCCGTTCGGCGTGATCGACATGGGACGCACCGGACTCGGGTGAATCGGTCATCGTGAGGTCTCCTCGTACGGCTGGAACGTCGGCGGGAACAGTTCGCCCGCACCTCGGCGGTGCAGGTCGCGTTCGCCGTAGGCCGCGCGCATTGTCTCGAACAGGGACTGGGCCCGGCGCCGCAGGTTCGCCAGGTCGATGCCCGGTATCCGGCCGTCGGTCATGACGGGTCGTCCCGCCACGACGGAGTGGGAAGCCTGCCGGGCGGTGCCGTTGAGCAGCAGCGTGCGGACGGGGTCGTCCTGGACGCCGTCGCGGATGTCGTCCAGCCGGAACGCCACCAGGTCCGCCTGCGCGCCGGGCTCCAGCCGCCCGAGGTCGGCGCGCCCCAGTGCGCGCGCACCGCCGAGCGTGGCCGCCTCGACGTAGTGCTCGGCGGGGGCGGCGTCCGTGCGTCCGTCGACGACCTTGGCGAGATGAACGCCGGCGTCCATGCCACGGATCAGGTCCGGCGGAAAGGAGTCGGTGCCCAGGCACAGATTGATGCCGGCCCGCCGGTAGGCGTCGAAGGAGTGCAGCACCTGGCCGTAGCGCAGCGAGGTCTGCGGGCAGTGGACGACGGAGACGTCCGCTGCCGCGAGTACGGCCAGGTCGCCGCGGTCCTCGCCGTGCGCATCGGGGTGGCGGTCGGTCACGATGCCGTGCGGCACGAGGAGCCGCGTGTCCAGCAGCCCGGTACGGGCGAGCAGCCCCAGGGGTGTGGTGCCGTGCAGCTCCCGTACGAGATCGCGTTCGGCCATGCCCTGGAGGCAGTGCAGCCGTACGAGGACATCGCGCTGCCGGGCGGTCGCGGCGGTCTCGCGCAGGAGGTCCTCGGTGAGCGTTTCGATACGGCACGGCAGGAGCACCCCGTTGACCAGCGGGTCGCCGAGGGCGGCGGTGTGGTCGAGGAAGCGGACGGCGTCCCGCAGCCCTTCGCGGCCGCGTTCCTCGTCGAAGGCGACCCCGCGGCCGCCGTCGGGCAGCGCGACGTTGACGCCCGACCGGTACGCGGGACCCAGATAGCCGCGCAGGCCGATGCGCCGGGAGGTCCGCGCCATCGCGACGAGTTCGTCGTACGGCTCCGCCCAGGCGCTGTGCACCTCCGACGCGATGGGCATGTAGGTGGTGATGCCGTGCAGCGCCAGCTGGACGAGTGCGTACTCGCGGACGGTGGCCCGTTCCGCCGGAGTGAAGACATGCCGGCGGCGGTGGTCGAAGTAGTCCTGGGACCAGAGGAGTCCGGCGGCGAGCTCGCGCGGCCCCCAGGAGTCGAGGACGAGGTGGTCGATGTCGGTGAGGGCGTCCAGATCGATGAGTCCGGGCATCACCAGTGCCTCGCCGAGGTCCAGTTCCACATCCACCGGGCCGTCGTACCCCGTGCCGACGTAGAGGATCGTGTCGTCCTCCCACACGATCTCTCCGTCACGCAGCAGCGCGTGCCCGCCGTCGCGGTGGGCGAGGACGTGGGTGGCGCGCCAGCGGGTTCGCACGGGGCCTCCTGCGGGTGCGGGGTACCGGACCGCTCCGGCCGGACGGCAGTCCTCGCGCCGGAGCAAGGCGACAGTAGCACTTGGCATACCAAGCGCTCGCGCCTTCAGGAGTTAAGTGAAGTAGATCCGAAATATTCCCGGTATGAACGTACCGGCTGGGACGGAAGAGGCCATATGGCATACCAGCGCGCTGATCAGATCCGAGGCGGCGGGGCCCGGGTCAGCTCTCCGTGAGCCGTCCGGCCGCCACCTCGACGCGACGTGTCGTGCGGACCGCCTCCAGCATCCGGCGGTCATGCGTGACCAGCAGCAGTGTCCCCGTGTACGAGTCGAGCGCCGACTCCAGCTGCTCGATCGCGGGCAGGTCCAGATGGTTCGTGGGCTCGTCGAGGACGAGGAGGTTGACGCCGCGGCCCTGGAGCAGGGCGAGAGCCGCCCGGGTCCGTTCGCCGGGCGAGAGGGTCGTCGCGGGCCGCATCACATGGTCGGCGCGCAGCCCGAACTTGGCGAGCAGGGTGCGGACCTCGGCCGGCTCCGTGTCGGGAACGGCGGCGCAGAACGCCTCCAGCAGGGACTCCGTACCGTGGAACAGCTTCCGGGCCTGGTCCACCTCGCCGACGACCACGCCCGACCCCAGGCTCGCGTGCCCCGAGTCCAGCGGGAGACGGCCGAGCAGGGCGGCGAGCAGCGTCGACTTGCCGGCACCGTTGGCGCCGGTGATGGCGATCCGGTCCGCCCAGTCGATCTGGAGCGAGGCCGGCCCGAACGCGAAGTCGCCGAGGACGACCTGCGCCTCACGCAGCGTCGCCACGACCGAGCCGGAGCGCGGGGCGGAGGCGATCTCCATCCGCAGCTCCCACTCCTTGCGCGGCTCGTCCACGACATCGAGGCGCTCGATCATGCGCTGGGTCTGGCGGGCCTTGGCGGCCTGCTTCTCGCTCGACTCGCTGCGGAACTTGCGGGCCATCTTGTCGGAGTCGGAGGCCTTGCGGCGCGCGTTCCGGACGCCCTTGTCCATCCAGGAGCGCTGCATCATGGCGCGGCCCTCCAGGGCGGAGCGCTTGTCGGCGAACTCCTCGAACTCCTCGCGGGCGTGTTTGCGGGCCCGCTCGCGCTCCTCCAGGTACGCCGCGTATCCGCCGCCGTAGAGGTTGATCTGCTGCTGGGCCAGGTCGAGTTCGAGGACCTTGGTGACCGTGCGCATCAGGAACTCGCGGTCGTGGCTGATGACCACGGTGCCGGCCCGCAGCCCCGAGACGTACCGCTCAAGGCGTTCGAGGCCGTCCAGGTCGAGGTCGTTGGTGGGTTCGTCGAGCAGGAAGACGTCGTAGCGCGAGAGCAGCAGCGAGGCGAGACCGGCGCGGGCCGCCTGACCGCCGGAGAGGGCGGTCATCGGCAGGTCGAGACCGATGGTCAGTCCCAGGTCGGCGGCGACCTCCTCGGCCCGTTCGTCCAGGTCGGCGCCGCCGAGGGCGAGCCAGCGCTCCAGCGATTCGGAGTACGCGTCGTCGGAGCCGGGCGTC
>NZ_JBHVWF010000273.1:0-5032 GCF_042882365.1 Streptomyces sp. NPDC058221
CGGTGAGCAAGACAATACCTTCGCGCTGCCGGACGATTTCAAGAATTACATGGGCTGACGCGCGGCCCTAGTCATGTCCCCGTGGGGGCGCCCGCTTCAGTGCGGGCGCCCCCTCGGGCGTGTGCGGGCGGCCCGGGTCCCTCCATGGGCCCATCGGGCCGCCGCTCCAAGAGCTTCGCCCGCATTTCTCCCTTAATGTCGGCTCAATGGCTGTCGGCAGAGGAGCGTGCGCGTGACCAGTCCGGTACCTCCCCGCGACCGCCCCGACCAGCCCTGGCGCTCCGAGGGGGCCCCACCGCCCCCGACGCCGGGCCGGAAGATGCCGGGGGGCTGGGGCGGGCTGCTGCTCGGCGCGCTGGCCGTCTATCTGATCGCCAATCTGGTGCTCTCGTTCTTCAACGGCGACGAAGAGCCGACGATCGCCTACACGGAGTTCAGCAAGCAGGTCACCGCGGGCAACGTCTCCAAGATCTACTCCAAGGGCGATGCCATCCAGGGGCAGCTCAAGAAGGAGGCGAAGGTTCCGGGCAAGGACGAGAAGTACACCAAGTTCGTCACCCAGCGCCCCGCCTTCGCCGATGACAACCTCTGGGGCGAGCTGGTCAAGGACGACGTCACGGTCACCGCCGAACCGGTCGTCAAGGAGCGCAGCTTCCTCGCCAACCTGCTGATCTCACTGGCACCGATGCTGCTGCTCGTGGTGCTCTGGGTGTTCATCGCCCGGCGGATGTCGCGCGGCGGCATGGGCGGCGGGATGGGCGGCTTCGGCCGCAAGGCCCCGCCCAAGCCGGTCGAGCTGGAGGGCAGTCGGCGCACCACCTTCGCGGACGTGGCGGGCATCGACGAGGTCGAGGGCGAGCTCAACGACGTCGTGGACTTCCTGAAGAACCCGGACGCCTACCGGAAGATGGGCGCCAGGATGCCCGGCGGTGTACTGCTGGCCGGTCCTCCCGGCACCGGCAAGACGCTGCTCGCGCGGGCCGTCGCGGGAGAGGCCCAGGTGCCGTTCTTCTCGGCCTCGGCCTCCGAGTTCATCGAGATGATCGTCGGTGTCGGAGCGGGCCGGGTGCGCGAGCTCTTCGCCGAGGCACGCAAGGTCGCCCCCGCCATCGTCTTCATCGACGAGATCGACACCATCGGACGGGTCCGCGGCGGCGGCTCGGGCATGGGCGGGCACGACGAGCGCGAGCAGACGCTCAACCAGATCCTCACCGAGATGGACGGCTTCTCCGGTTCGGAGGGGGTGATCGTGCTCGCCGCCACCAACCGGGCCGACGTCCTCGACCCGGCGCTCACCAGGCCCGGCCGCTTCGACCGGATCGTGCAGGTCAGCCCGCCGGACAAGACCGGCCGGGAGGCGATCCTGGAGATCCACACCCGGCAGATCCCGATGTCCGACGATGTGGATCTGGGTCAGGTGGCCCGTACGACCCCGGGAATGACCGGCGCCGATCTGGCCAACCTAGCCAACGAGGCCGCACTGCTCGCCGTCAAGCGGGGGCAGTCGCAGGTCGACGGGGCCGATCTGTCGGACGCCCTGGAGAAGGTGCAGCTCGGGGCGGAGCGCTCCCTCGTCATGTCGGACGAGGAGCGCCGCAGGACCGCGTTCCACGAGAGCGGTCACGCGTTGCTCGGCATGCTCCACCCGGGCGCCGACCCGGTCCGCAAGGTCACCATCGTGCCGCGCGGCCGGGCGCTCGGCGTCACACTCTCGACGCCGGACGCCGACAAATACGCCTACACCGAGGAGTATCTGCGCGGCCGGATCATCGGCGCGCTCGGCGGGATGGCGGCCGAGCAGGTGGTGTTCGGCGTGGTCACCACGGGCGCGGAGAGCGATCTGGAGCAGGTCACCAATCTGGCCCGCGGCATGGTGGGTCGCTGGGGCATGAGCCACAAGGTGGGCCGGCTGACGGCGATCCCGGGTGATGGTCAGCAGCCGTACGGACTCTCCGCCGCACCCTCGACGCTGGACGCGGTGGACGGTGAGATGCGGCGCATCGTCGACGAGTGCTACGAGGAGGCGTGCCGGCTGCTGGGCAACAACCGCGACCGGCTGGACTCACTGGCCGCGGCGCTGCTCGCGAACGAGACGCTGGACGAGGAGGCGGCCTACCGGGCCGCGGGGATCACCCGGCTGGGCAAGGAGTGAGACCGGCGGGGCCGCAGGGCCCCGCCGGCCGGGCCGCTACGTCGTGCAGACGAGGTAGCGGAAGACGTTGGGCATCCAGATGGTGCCGTCCCGGCGCCGGTGCGGGTGCAGGGCCTCCGCCACCTCCTTCTCCACCTGGGGCCGGTCGGTCGCCCGTACCGCCGCGTCGAAGAGCCGGGTCGAGAGCAGACCCCGGACGGCGCTGTCCGGATCCGCGTAGCCGAACGGGCACGCCACCCGCCCCGAGCCGTCGGGCTTCAGTCCGGCCCGGAGCGCCACGTCCTCCAGATCGTCCCGCTGGGCACCGAGCCAGCCGCCCGACCCCGGGGAACGTGTCCCCTCCGCCAGCCGGGCCGCCACCCGCAGCACCGCCGCCGTGGCACACCGCTCGGGCGGGCCCCAGCCGGTCAGTACGACCGTGCTGCCCCGGCTCGCCAGCGGTACGGCGGAGCCGAGCGCGTCCACCAGCTCCTCTGCGTCGTCGGCGGAGCAGCCGATCGGGGTGAACGCGGTGATCAGGTCGTAGGGCTCGCGGCCGTCCGGCGTGGCCGGAACACTGTCCAGGAGCCGTGTGCCGGCAGCCGGGGAGCCGGGCGTGCCGTCGGTGTCCGGCAGCAGCCGGACCCGGGCGAGCGCGAGACGTTCGGCGTCGGCGTCCACGCCGGTGACATGTGCCCCGCGGCCGGCCGCGATCAGCAGCGCGAGCCCGGAGCCGCAGCCGAGCGAGAGCATCCGGGTGGCGGCACCCACTTCCAGCCGCCGGTACACCGCCTCGTACAGCGGCGCGAGCATCCGCTCCTGGATCTCCGCCCAGTCACGGGCGCGGGAACCGCTGTCCGCCGAGGCGGACGCCTCCGTGTACGTGTGGTGCCGGACGAGCGTTGGTGTCATGGAATGCGCCCCAATCCGCCGAGATGCCGGTCAAGTCGGTTGTGTCCGAGTGGACGATTTCCCCGTGCCTGTGCGGCCGCGCTTCCCCCGTATGCCAGAGAACTGCGCATCCGCCGCCGCGTCCAGGGGGCTACGGGCAATGGTTGCCTCCGGTGCCGCTCGCCGGTCCAGTCTCACCCGACATGCGGGGGTGGGCATGTCGAGGACTCATGGCGTGCGGGGGAGGGGGCGAACGGGGCGGGCGGCGGCCCCGGTACTGTCGTTGCCCCGAGCCCGCGCGCGCCGACGCTCCGGGCGCCCGGGCGGTACAGGGCCCAGGGGGCGTACGCGCCGTCTACGCGCTCGGGCGTACACGTCACTACGTACCACCTTTGTGTGAGCTGTGAGACTTCTCCGCAGATCAGCGCACCTGCCCTCGTCAGGACGCATCAACGGCAACTGACTGGTACGTGCAAATTATTTGGGATGGCCCGGAATCGGAACACCGGGGCACTCGCGCTCGTTGTCACGACGTGAGCACGACACCACCTGTACTTGCCGCAGAGCTGGCACAGGCGTGGGCCGACATTCAGCGGTACCACCCCGAGCTGCCCGATCTTGCCGCACCCGAGTCCCTGATCGGAGAGTCCTCGTCCGCCTGTGGCGCCGAGCTCTCCTTCGAACGGCTGCTCCACGAGGCAGTCCATGGCATCGCCGCCGCCCGAGGTGTCCGCGACACCTCGCGCGCCGGCCGTTACCACAACCGTCGATTCCTCGCGATCGCCGAGGAGCTGGGCCTCGACCATGCCGAGGAGCCCCACCCCAGCAGTGGCTTCTCACTGGTCACGCTCAATCCCGAGGCCAAGCGCCGGTACCGGCCGACGATGGAACGGCTGCAGCGCGCCCTCAAGGCGCACACCGTGGCCACCGCCGCCGACACCAAGCGCTCCTTCCGCGGCCCGGCCGCCCGGCACGGCTCCTCCGGAGGGGGCGTGCGGGTCAAGGCCGTCTGCGACTGCGGTCGCAACGTGCGCGTCGTCCCGTCGGTCCTCGCGCAGGCCCCGATCGTCTGCGGCGGCTGCGGAAAGCCGTTCCGGATTCCGGAAGCAGTGGTCGCGGTGGGGTGAGCCGATGTGGTGTGGCACAATGGCTAGCTGTACTCGACAGTCGCACAGGACCCCTCTCTCCTCCGGCTGACGCGTCCATCGGGCACCCGAGTACCGCAACCCCACGTGGCATCTTCGTTGTGCCCAACCACGTCATAGACCAGGAGACACCACTTCCGTGGCAGTCAAGATCAAGCTGAAGCGTCTGGGCAAGATCCGTTCGCCTCACTACCGCATCGTCGTCGCCGACTCCCGTACCCGCCGTGATGGCCGGGCCATCGAGGAGATCGGCCTGTACCACCCGGTGCAGAACCCCTCGCGCATCGAGGTCAACGCAGAGCGCGCGCAGTACTGGCTGTCCGTCGGCGCCCAGCCGACCGAGCCGGTTCTCGCGATTCTCAAGCTGACCGGTGACTGGCAGGCCCACAAGGGCCTCCCGGCCCCCGCGCCGCTGCTGCAGCCGGAGCCCAAGGCTGACAAGCGCGCCCTCTTCGAGGCCCTCACCAAGGACTCCGGCGAGGAGTCCAAGGGCGAGGCCATCACGCAGAAGGCGAAGAAGGCCGACAAGAAGGCGGACGAGGCTGCTGACGCAGCCGCGCCCGCCGAGTCGACCGAGGCCTGAGCATGCTCGAGGAGGCTCTCGAGCACCTCGTGAAAGGCATCGTCGACAACCCCGAGGACGTGCAGGTCGCCTCGCGCGTCCTGCGTCGTGGCCGTGTGATCGAGGTCCGGGTCCACCCCGATGACCTCGGCAAGGTGATCGGCCGCAACGGCCGCACCGCACGCGCGCTGCGTACCGTCGTCGGCGCCATCGGCGGCCGTGGTATCCGCGTCGACCTCGTCGATGTGGATCAGGTTCGCTGACAGAGTTGAACACCGGCACGGGCCGGGGTGGGCCATGGGC
>NZ_JBHVWF010000274.1:0-5032 GCF_042882365.1 Streptomyces sp. NPDC058221
CCACAGCCCTTAGGCTGGCCGGGCAGGAGCCGTCCGGCGAGAAGGGAAGATCATGTCAGAGACTCCGGTGCACACCCTGAACGACGGCCGTACGGTCCCGGCGGTCGGGCTCGGCACCTGGCCGCTGGACGACGACGATGCGGAGAAGGCCGTCGCCGGAGCCCTGGGGCTCGGCTACCGGCTCGTCGACACCGCGCTGAACTACGGCAACGAGACCGGCACCGGACGCGGTATCGCCCGCAGCGGCGTGCCCAGACAGGACGTGTTCGTCACCACCAAGGTGCCGGGCCGCCACCAGGGGTACGAGAAGACGCTGGCCTCGTTCGAGGAGTCCCGCCGCAACCTCGGCCTCTCCTATGTGGACCTCTATCTCATCCACTGGCCGCTGCCCCGCGTCGATCTGTACGTGGACACCTGGAAAGCCATGATCCGGCTCCGCGAGGAGGGGCTCGTACGGTCGATCGGGGTGTCCAACTTCACCGCGGACCACCTGGACCGGCTGGAGCGCGAGACGGGCGTGCTGCCCGCCGTCAACCAGATCGAGATGCACCCGCGGCTGCCGCAGGAGGAGCTGCGGGCCGTGCACACCGCAAAGGGCATCGTCACCGAGAGCTGGAGCCCGCTGGGCCGCGGCCGTGATCTGCTGGCCGACCCCGGGCTCGTCGCCATCGCCGGGGCGCACGGTGTGACGCCGGGGCAGGCGGTACTGCGCTGGCACACCCAGCTCGGAGCCGTGCCGATCCCGAAGAGCGCCGATCCGGGACGGCAGCGCGAGAACCTGGACCTCTTCGGCTTCGAGCTGACGGCGGACGAACTGGCCCGGATCTCGGCGGGGCGCCAGGAGCGGTTCGGCGGGGACCCCGAGACGCACGAGGAGTTCTGAGCGACGGGTGGCGGGCAGCGCGGCAGCGGCGCACGAGAGTTGCGGGAGGCAACCCGCGACAGTCGAAGCGACAAGCCGGGCGGCAGGCTTCGCCGCGGGCGGCGCGGCTCAGCTCTCGCGGGGCTGGATCTCCGCCATCCGCGACCAGCCATCGCCCGGCACCTCGACATTGATGATCTCGGGCGTCTCGGCCACCAGACCCGCCATCGTGTCCATCGCCGCCGCGAAATGCGCCGACTGCACATGGGCCGCCCCGGCCTCGGGCGACGCGAACGCCTCCAGCAGCACGAACCGGTCCGGGTTCTCGACGCTGCGGGACCAGTCGAAGAACACGTTGCCCGGCTCCCGCCGGGTGGCGAGGGTGAAGTCCTCGACGGCCGGGAGCCAGTTGTCGCGCTCGGCGCTCCGGACGGTGAACCTGACGGCGATGAAGATCATGGTGGCTCCTGCTCGGGGGGCGCGGCGCCCCGGTCAGGGCGCCGCATCCCCACCGTATCCCCCGAATACGGACAGCCGCCGGAGGGGCCCGGTCAGCCGCCCAGCTCGGCATGGCGGGCGGCCAGCCGCTCCGCGCCCTGCTCGGTGAGCGAGCCGAACAGCCGCAGCCGCGAGATCCCGCCGTCCGGGAAGATGTCGATGCGCACCTGCTCGGCCCGTACCGCCGCGGGCAGGACGAAGCGATGGGCGGTGTCGGGCTGCAGCCTGGTCCTGGGCAGGATCTCGGCCCACTCGCCGCTCTCGCCGTCACGGGCGGAAAGGCTCGCCCAGCCAGCCGAGTTGCCCTTCAGATATGCGGTGTCGATCTCGACGGCCCGGATGTCCGCCTGCTCGACGAGGTGGTAGTGGATCCAGTCGTTGCCCTTGTCCCGCCGGCGCCTGGTCTCCCAGCCGTCGTCCATCTTGCGGGACCTGCCGGGCTGGATGGTGTTGGTCGCCGGGGAGTAGAAGCGGTCGGAGGCGTCCTCGACCCGGCCGCCGTTCTCCAGCGCCACAAGGTCGAAGGTGCCGAGCGCCGTCAGCCAGGCCGGATCGGGGGCGACTTCGCCGTACACCCGGAGCCGGGCTATACCTCCGTCGGGATGCTGGACGACCCTCAGGTGGGTGAAGCGCTGCCCCGCGTCGACGGCGAATCCGTTGGCAGCGTGGCCACCGATCGCCGTACGGGGTACCAGCGTTGTCCACTTCACGTCGGGGGCGCACAGCTCCTCGGGCGACGGGGAGCCGGGCAGCGAGACCGCTTCGACGGAGACCGCCTGCGGGTAGTTGCCGCGGAAGTGGGCGGTGTCGACGACGATCCCGTGCACCACGCCGGGTGCGCCGAGGCGGACCAGCGCCCAGTCGTGGTCCTCGTCCAGAGGGTGGGGCTGCCCGGCGCTCGTACCGCGGCGGCGGCGCGTCTCCCAGCCGTCCATGATCTTGCCCTTGTGCCCGAAGCGTTCGGGGTCGAAGTGGGCGGGCTCCGGCTTCAGCAGGTTCTCGCGCTCCGCGAAGAACTCGTCGTTGGCGGCGATCACACCCGCGCCCAGACGCCGGTCGGCGAGGTCGACGAGGTGGGTGAAGGGGAAGTCGGCGGTGCGGTAGTCGGCGTACGGGTCGCCGCCGCCGTAGGGGCTCGCGTCGCCGGTGAAGCGGGCTGTCGCCGTCATGGTCAGCGGGTCCTTTCGAGGAGGCGGCCGGTGGGTTCGGCCAGGGTGCCGTCCGCCGCGATCCGGACGCCGCGCAGCCAGGTCGACCTGACGACGCCGTGCAGGGTGCGCCCGGCGTACGCGGTGACCTGGTTGCGGTGGAAGAGCTCGGCCGGGTCGACGGTGAAGGTGGCGTCGGGTGCGAGGACGGCGAAGTCGGCGTCGCGGCCGGCCTCGATGGCGCCCTTCGTGCGCAGTCCGGCCAGTTCGGCGGGGGCCGACGCCATCCAGCGGGCGACGTCGTCGAGCGAGTGGCCGCGCCTGCGTGCCTCGGTCCAGATGGCGGGCAGTCCGAGCTGGAGGGAGGAGATACCGCCCCACGCGGAGGCGAAGTCCGGCGTCTTGAGGTCGGTGGTGCAGGGCGAGTGGTCGGAGACGATGCAGTCGATGGTGCCGTCGGCGAGCCCCTCCCACAGCGCGTCCTGGTTGGCCGCCTCGCGGATGGGCGGGCAGCACTTGAACTCGGTGGCACCGTCCGGGACTTCCTCGGCGGTGAGGGTGAGGAAGTGCGGGCAGGACTCGACCGTGACGCGTACGCCCTCACGCTTGGCGGCGGCGATCAGCGGCAGCGCGTCGCTGGAGGAGAGGTGCAGCACATGGATCCGGGCGTTGAGCCGCTTGGCATGGGCGATCAGCCCCGCGATCGCCGTGTTCTCGGCGTCGCGCGGCCTGGAGGCGAGGAAGTCGGCGTAGGCGGGGCCGCTGCTCTGCGGTGCGGACGCCAGGTGGTGCGGGTCCTCCGCGTGCACGATGAGCAGCCCGCCGAAGCCGGCGATCTCCGCCATCGACCGGGCCAGTTGCTCCTGGTCGAGCTCGGGGAACTCCTCCACACCGGAGGGCGAGAGGAAGCACTTGAATCCGAAGACCCCGGCCTCGTACAGCGGGCGCAGGTCCTTCACGTTCGAAGGGATCGCGCCGCCCCAGAAGCCGGTGTCGATATGCGCCTTGGGCGCCGCCACCTGCTGTTTGACGCGCAGGTTCTCGACGGTGGTGGTCGGCGGGAGGGAGTTGAGCGGCATGTCGAGCAGAGTGGTGATCCCACCGGCCGCCGCGGCGCGGGTTGCCGTGTAGAAGCCCTCCCACTCGGTGCGCCCGGGGTCGTTCACATGGACGTGGGTGTCCACGAGGCCGGGCAGCAGGACGTCGTCGCCGAAGTCCTCCAGCCGGGCGCCCGGCGGCACCTCGGCGTCGTACGGCAGGACGGCGTCGATCGTCCCCGCGGCGACGGCGACCGAGGCGGCCCGGGTCCCCTCGGGAGTGACAACGCGCGTCGAGCGCAGTACCAGCTTCACGTCCGTACCGGACACCCGTGCTCCTCACTTCAATAATTCAACGAACTGTTGAAGGAGTCTTCACTCGTGAAAGCAGCCCGTCAAGACCCCATTTTCCGCGCCCGCCCCCCGGCGGACCACCCGGGAGGGCGACTGGAGATTTCCACAAAGTAAAAGAGTAATTTCGGAGAGCGGAATGTAGAATAAGCCAGGCGCGGTGCCGCAGAACCACCGGACCGGCCGTGGACACCCGGACAAAGGGGCCCTGACCGGCCCGGACGCCGCCCTGGAACAATGGGCCGATCGGGAAGCGCCCGGTAGGCTGCTGCCTTGCCCTTCCGCTTCGAAAGGACCGTTGACGTGCCGCCGTCCCACGCCAGCACTTCCGACTCCAAGCCCGCCGGACCCAGCGGTGGTGTGCAGTCCCTTGAGCGCGCCTTCGATCTGCTGGAGCGGATGGCCGACGCCGGGGGCGAGGTCGGCCTGAGTGAGCTCTCCGCGAGCAGCGGACTCCCGCTGCCCACCATTCACCGGCTGATGCGCACGCTCGTGGTCTGCGGATACGTACGCCAGCAGCCCAACCGGCGCTACGCGCTCGGCCCCAGGCTGATCCGGCTCGGCGAGTCCGCGGCACGGCTGCTCGGCACCTGGGCCCGCCCGTATCTCGCGAGGCTGGTCGAGGAGACCGGCGAGACCGCGAACATGGCGCTGCTCGACGGCGACGAGATCGTGTACGTGGCGCAGGTGCCGTCCAAGCACTCGATGCGCATGTTCACCGAGGTGGGCCGCCGGGTGCTGCCGCACTCCACCGGCGTGGGCAAGGCGCTGCTGGCGCACACCCCGCCGGACGAGGTGCGGGCGCTGCTCGCGCGCACCGGGATGCCGGCCGCCACCGAGAAGACGATCACCACCCCCGACGGCTTCCTGGACGCGCTGGAACAGGTCCGCCGGGCGGGCTACGCGGTGGACGACAACGAGCAGGAGATAGGGGTCCGTTGCCTCGCGGTCCCGGTTCCCGACTCGCCCACTTCGGCCGCGATCTCGATCTCAGGTCCGGCGGGCCGGGTGACCGAGGCGGCCACCGAGCGGATCGTGCCGATCCTGCAGCAGGCCGCCAAGGAGCTCTCCGAGGCGCTGGCGAGCAGCGGGACGTCCGGCGGCTGAGCCACTGCCGCACGCGTACGACGAAGGGG
>NZ_JBHVWF010000275.1:0-5019 GCF_042882365.1 Streptomyces sp. NPDC058221
GGTTGGGGCGTGGCGCTCCCGATCCCCCGCCAATCGGACTGCCGAGCCGGGAACAGCACATTCACGCCCTTTTCTCCGGTGAATGACGCTGTTCGTTCCCTCGGGGGCGGAATCGGCGGATGGTTTCTCTGTGACCCGATGGCCTTCGCCGGACAGGCTCTAGGCTTCGGTCGGAGGTCGGCCGGTCCACAGGGGGAGTCCGTATATGCAGCCGCTGGAAGCCGGCGAACCGCTCAGCATCGGCGCCTACCGACTGCTCGGCAGACTCGGTGCCGGTGGCATGGGCCGCGTCTATCTGGGGCGCAGCGCGGGCGGCCGTACCGTCGCCGTCAAGGTCGTCCATCCGCACTTCGCGCTCGACGAGCAGTTCCGTGCCCGGTTCCGGCGCGAGGTGGACGCGGCCCGGCGGATCGGCGCCCAGTGGACCGCGCCCGTCCTGGACGCGGACCCGGACGCACCCGTCCCGTGGGTCGCCACCGGCTACGTGGCCGGGCCCCCGCTCTCCGACGCCGTCGTCGAGCACGGCCCGCTGCCCGAACAGGCGGTACGCACCCTGGGTGCCGGGCTGGCCGAGGCGCTGGCCGCGGTCCACGCGCAGGGCCTGATCCACCGGGACGTGAAGCCCTCCAACGTCCTGCTCGCCCTCGACGGCCCGCGTCTGATCGACTTCGGTATCGCCAGGGCCATCGACGCCACCGCCTCGCTCACCTCCACCGGGGTCTCGGTCGGCTCGCCCGGCTACATGGCGCCCGAGCAGATCCGCGGCCTGGAGATCTCGGGCGCAGCCGACGTGTTCTCGCTGGGCGCGGTCCTGGCCTACGCGGCCACCGGCGCCGCCCCCTTCCCCGGCGACTCCTCCGCCGTACTGCTCTACAAGGTGGTGCACGAGGAGCCCGAACTGGGCGATCTGGAGGGCGGGCTGCGCGAGGTCGTCGCCGCCTGCCTGGCGAAGAACCCGGAGCACCGCCCCACCCCCGCCGATCTCGCCCGGCAGTTGGCGCCCGACGGCGCGGCGGTCCGGGTGGCGGCGGGCTGGCTGCCCGGACCCCTGGTGCGCGAGGTCAGCCGGTCGGCGGTCGCGCTGCTCGATCTGGAACCGCAGGACGCGCCCGTGCAGTCGGGCCCGGTGCCGTTCACCAGCGCCTCGTCCGGGTTCGGCGGGGGCCCCGGACTCGGTGTGTTCGGCCCGCCGGTCGAACCGCACCTCCCGGCCGGCCCGACGCCGCCGCCGTACCCGCCCGCCGCGGGGACGGGCGGGGTGCCGGGGCAACGCACCTCCGACCCCCGGTTCAGCGTCGGCGTGAGCGCCGACTCCGGGCCGGGGGAGCGCGGCGGCCGGAAGCTGAGCTGCACCGTCGCCCTCGCGGTTGCGGGCGCGCTCGCCGCCGTGACGGTGGGCGGCGCCTTCCTCCTCGACCTGATGCCGGGCGGCAGCGGCTCCAACACCGCGGACCACGGGGCCACCAGCCCGACGTCGGCCGCCACCCGCTCGGGCCCGTCGGCGGAGGAGCCCGCACCCGCGGGCTCGGCCACCGGCAGCCCGTCACCGGTCACCGAGGTCCCGAAGGGCTTCGTCGGCACGTGGCAGGGGCCGGTCACCGAGAAGACGAGCGGTCAGCCGCACGGCACGCTCACCGCGGTCTTCAAGAAGGGGAAGAGGGGCCAGGACGTGGTCACGATGACCACGACGGTCAGCAGCCTCGGCGTCGAGGTCACCTGCAACAGCATCGCCTCCCTCGTCTCCGGCACCGCCAAGCAGCTGACGCTGCGGGAACGCGCCGACGCGGACCGCCCGAGCACCAGGGGCCTGTGCACGAGCACCGTCGACGCCGTCCACTTCACCCTCGCGGCCGACGGCACACTGCGGTACAGGTCGGACGAGCGGGGCGCCGGACTTCCGTACGGCACGCTGAGCCGGTCCGGCCAATGACCCGGAGCGGGGCTGGCGTACGCTGAACCGGTCCGTAGATCCGTTGAAAAACCGCCGAAAGGTGACAGCCCGGTGACCGAGAAGGCCGACCTCCAGCCCATCCTCGACCGAGCCGCCGAAGGCGGACGGATCACTCCGGCAGAGGCGCTCGACCTCTACCGCTCCGCCCCGCTGCACGCGCTGGGCGCGGCCGCCGACGCCGTACGCCGACGCCGTTACGCCGGTACGGAGCACATCGCGACGTACATCATCGAGCGCAACATCAACTACACGAACGTGTGCGTCACGGCGTGCAAGTTCTGCGCCTTCTACGCCGCGCCCAAGGACACCGACAAGGGCTGGTCCCGCGACCTCGACGACATCCTGCGCCGCTGCGCGGAGACGGTCGAGCTCGGCGGCACCCAGATCATGTTCCAGGGCGGGCACCACCCGGACTACGGCGTGGAGTACTACGAGAAGCACTTCTCCGCGATCAAGAAGGCGTTCCCGCAGCTCGTCATCCACTCCCTCGGCGCCTCCGAGATCGAGCACATGGCCCGGATCTCGGACGTCTCCGCCGAGGAGGCCATCAGCCGCATCCACGCCGCCGGCCTCGACTCCTTCGCGGGCGCCGGCGCCGAGCTGCTGCCGGCCAGGCCGCGTACCGCGATCGCCCCGCTCAAGGAGTCCGGTGAGCGCTGGCTGGAGATCATGGAGATCGCCCACCGCCTCGGTGTCGAGTCCACCTCCACCATGCTGATGGGCACCGGCGAGACCAACGCCGAGCGCATCGAGCACCTGAGCATGATCCGCGATGTGCAGGACCGCACCGGCGGCTTCCGCGCCTTCATCCCGTACACGTACCAGCCGGAGAACAACAAGCTGAAGGGCCAGACGCAGGCCACGCTCTTCGAGTACCTGCGGATCATCGCCATCGCCCGGCTCTTCCTGGACAACGTCGCCCACATCCAGGGCTCCTGGCTCACCACGGGCAAGGAGGTCGGCCAGCTGTCGCTGCACTACGGCGCGGACGACCTCGGCTCGATCATGCTGGAGGAGAACGTCGTCTCCTCCGCCGGCGCCAAGCACCGCTCCAACCGCCTGGAGATCATCGACCTGATCCGCAAGGCGGACCGGGTCCCGGCCCAGCGCGCCACGACCTACGAGCACCTCGTCGTCCACGACGACCCGGCGAACGACCCGGTCGACGAGCGCGTCGTCTCGCACATCTCGTCCACCGCGATCGAGGGCGGCACCGCGCACCCGGAGCTCAAGCTCCTCAGCGCCAACTGATGCCGCTGTGCTGACCGTCCACGCCGCGCCGCTGGTTCTTCCGGTCGGCGCGGCTGCCGTCGAGCAGGGTGCGGTGGCGGTGGAGGGCGACCGGATCGTCGCGCTCGGCCCGTACGACGAGGTCGCCGCCGCTCATCCGGCGGCCCGGGTACGGCAGTGGCCGGGCGTCATCACCCCGGGCCTCCGGCAGCGGCAGGCCGCATGGCTGCTCACCCGCTGCTACCACCCCGACCCGCGCGAGGCGGACCGGCTCGGCGCCGAGCCGGTGACGGGCGAGGCGTTCGCCCGGCTGGCCGGTGAGCTGGACGCGAGCCGGTGGGCCGGCAGCGTACGGCGCGGACTCCAGCAGATGCTGCGGTACGGCACGACGCATGTCGGCGGCCCGTTCGGCGACCCGGCCGTGCGTACCGCCCTCTCCCGCTCGGGTCTGGTCGAGGTGCCCGCCGCCCCGGCAGCCGGCGCACCTGACCTGGACCCGTTCGCGGCGGGCCGCGATCTGCCGGGCTCCGTGCACACCCCGCTCGTCGTCGGCGCCCGCGCCGATCTCGCGGTCTTCGACGTGCCCGACGAGGCGGCGCTCGTCGAAGCGGGGGCGGCGTCCTGCGTGGTCACCGTCCTCGCCGGGCGGCTGGTGCACCGCCGGCGCTGAACCCGCACGCCGGTCTCAGGCGACCTTCGGGCCGCCCAGGTACGTGCCGTTGGCGTCGTACGGCCAGGCGTTGGCGACGCAGCCCTTGAGGCCGTATATCTGCTGCATCATGGCGGGGGCGGGGCGTCCCTTGCCGGGGCAGCCCTCGTGTCCGTGGCCGAGCCAGTGGCCGACCTCGTGGTTGATGATCAGGGCCCGGTAGTCGGCCAGCGGACCGTGGAATTCCGGTGAACCGGTCTGCCAGCGCTTGAGGTTGACCATGACGACGGCGCCGACGCGGCAGTTGACCTCGCCATGGGTGTCGAGTCCGCTCTGCCCGCAGATCTTGTCGGTCGTCTCGGGCGATGCGATCCGGATCACCAGACCCGCCGGACGCTTCGAGATCTGGCTGAACGTCTGCTCGCCGTGGTGCGACCAGCCCCGTGGTGCGGCCAGGATGCGGGCCACCTCCGCGGCGGCCTTGTCCGCGTCCAGGCCCGAACCGTCCTCGACCTCGACCCGGTAGGTGTGGCCCCGGCCGGTGTCCGACGCTGCCGCACGGGCGATGGCGAACGAGGCCGATGAGCCGGTGCTGTTCGCATGCTCGCTCTTCCACCGCAGGCCGGCCACGGCGGCCGCCACCAGCACCACCGGAACGACCGCCATGACGAACAGCCGGTTCCGGCCACGCTGCCCCCGCCGACGCACATCTGATGCGGACATCCGCGCCCCTCCCCGTACTTCGTTGTCCCCTACACCTCTCTGTAAGGACCATTGTCGGCGACGATTGGTTCAGTCCACTCGCGCACGGAAGAGGAGGGACGGGCGGAACAGGTCCCGGGGGAGAGCCTCAGGGGACCGTCGGGCCGCCCAGGTACGTGCCGTTGGCAGCGTAGGGCCAGGCGTTGGAGACGCAGCCCTTGAGGCCGTATATCTGCTGCATCATGGCGGGGGCGGGACGTCCCTTGCCGGGGCAGCCCTCGTGTCCGTGGCCGAGCCAGTGGCCGACCTCGTGGTTGATGATCAGGGCCCGGTAGTCATCGAGCGGTCCGTGGAATTCGGGTGAACCGGTCTGCCAGCGCTTGAGGTTGACCATCACGTCGACGCCGACGCGGCAGTTGACCTCGCCATGGGTGTCGAGTCCGCTCTGCCCGCAGATCCTGTCGGTGGTCGCCGCCGTGGCGATACG
>NZ_JBHVWF010000276.1:0-4534 GCF_042882365.1 Streptomyces sp. NPDC058221
GCAGCCGCCTCGATCTGCACGCCCCGGCGCGGACCCTGGCGGACGTCGCCCGCGAGGTCTTCACGCACGACACGGCCCGCCGCCGCGCCCACGAGGCCGCCTTCGCCTCGCTGGTGGGCACCCCATGACCGCGACAGTGCGCGCCACCTGGGTGCAGCCGGAGGATCTGGTCGGGCACGAGCTGCGGCAGGCCGCCGAGGACGGGCGGGACGCCCGGGACATCGAACGCCGGTGGTACGAGGCCGGAGGGTCGCCCGCACCGGACCGCGCGGGCGCCTCCGAGGACCCCGCGTCACCCGGACTCCGTGCAGTCGCCGAGCATCTGCTGGACGAACTCGCCCTGCTGGACGCGCCACTGGCCGACGCCGAACCGACCGGACTCGATGCGATCCGGGCCGCCTGCCCGCACTGGCCGGGCCCTCTGACGGACCGGCCGTCCGTGGGCCGCGAGCGGCTGCACGCGGCCTGGCTGGGGCGCGCGGCCGGCTGTCTGCTCGGGAAGCCGGTCGAGAAGCTGCCGCTGGAAGGCATCCGCGCCCTGGCCCGCGCCACCGGGAACTGGCCGCTGACCACCTGGTTCACCGCCCGCGGCCTGCCCCCGGGGCTGACGGCCGCCTACCCGTGGAACCGGCGCTCCGCCACCACCTCGCTCGCCGAGAACATCGACGGGATGCCCGAGGACGACGACCTCAACTACCCGCTCCTCACCCTGGTACTGCTCCAGCGGTGCGGCCGCTCCTTCTCCACGGCCGACGTCGGCAGGCTCTGGCTCGACGAGCTTCCGGCGGGCCGGACGTTCACCGCCGAGCGGGTCGCCTACCGCAATCTGCTGGACGGCGTCGAACCGCCGGACACCGCCCTGTACCGCAATCCGTTCCGGGAGTGGATCGGGGCGCAGATCCGGGCCGATGTGCACGGCTGGACACATCCCGGCGACCCGGCCGCCGCGGCGGAGCAGGCCCACCGGGACGCGGCCCTCACACACACCGGGAACGGGGTGTACGGCGCGATGTTCACCGCGGCGGCACTCGCCGAGGCGGCGGGTGGCGAGGCCGACGTCCACGGGTGTCTGGCCGCCGGGCTCAGGGTCGTACCGGCGCGCTCGCGTTTCGCGCAGGCGGTACGGGCCGGTGTCGCGGCGGCCCGGGAGGAGGCCGACTTCGATACGGTCGTCGACCGGCTCCACGACGGTTACGGCAGGTATCACTGGGTGCATGTGCTGCCCAACGCGGCTCTGCTCGCCGCCGCGCTCACCCACGCGGACGGCGATTTCACCGGGTCCGTCTGCCGTGCGGTGTCCGGCGGCTGGGACACCGACTCCAACGGGGCGACGGCGGGTTCGCTCGCCGGTCTGCTGGCCGGGCGGCCCGAGGCGCTGCCCGACCGGTGGACCGCCCCGCTGAAGAACCGCCTCGCCACGTCCGTCCCGGGTTTCGACTCGGTCGGCTTCGACACCCTCGCCGATCTGACCCACCGGCTCACCCATGAGGAGGCACTCCGCCCATGACCAAAATCGCGGTGCTCGGCAGCACCAATATGGATCTTGTGGCCTACGTCGACCGGGCTCCGGAACGCGGGGAGACCGTCACCGGGCACGAGTTCCGCACCGTTCCCGGCGGCAAGGGGGCCAACCAGGCCGTCGCCGCCGCGCGGGCGGGCGGCGACGTGATGATGATCGGCGCGGTCGGCAACGACGAGTACGGCGTCCGGCTCCGGGAGAACCTGGAGCACTCGGGCGTCGACACCGATCTGCTGCACACCGCCGAGGGGCCCAGCGGGACCGCACACATCGTGGTGGACGCCAAGGGATCCAACGCGATCGTGGTCATCTCCGGTGCCAACGGCGCCGTCACCGCGCTCGGTCCGGGCGAGATCGCCGCCGTCGCCGATGCCGATCTGCTGCTCCTCCAGCTGGAGCTGCCGCTGTCCGCGGTGATCGAGGGGGCGCGGGCCGGCCACGCCCAGGGGGTACGCGTGCTCCTCACCCCGTCCCCCGTGCAGGAGCTGCCCGACGAACTCCTGGACTGCGTCGACCTGCTGATCCCCAATGAGCACGAGGCCGCCGAGCTGTCCGGGCACTCCGAACCGCATGCGGCGGCCGAGGTCCTGCTCAGCCAGGTGCCCGCCGTCGTGATCACCCTCGGCTCGAAGGGCTGCCTGTACGCGGCCCGGGGGAACCAGACGGTCCACTTCCCGGCCCCCGAGGTCACCGCCGTCGACACCACCGGCGCCGGGGACACCTTCGTCGGCACGCTCGCCGTGGCGATCGGCGAGGGCCTGCCGGTGCCGCAGGCCATCGCCCGGGCCTCGTCGGCCGCGGCGCTCTGCGTACAGACGCCGGGTGCCTCCACCTCCATGCCGTACCGCAGCGAAATCGACGCCGCATGACCGGGCCGGCGGCAGCGCCCCTGGCCGGGCTCCGGGTCATCGATCTCGCCACGCTCTTCGCGGGCCCCCTGTGCGCGACCATGCTCGGCGACTACGGCGCCGAGGTGATCAAGGTCGAGCATCCGGTCCGGCCCGATCCGTCCCGGGGGCACGGCCCCGCCAAGGACGGCATCGGCCTGTGGTGGAAACTGCTGGGCCGCAACAAGCGCACCATGACGCTCGATCTGTCCGGGCCCGGGGGCCGGGACATCCTGCTGCGGCTGGCCGCCGACACCGATGTGATCATCGAGAACTTCCGGCCGGGCACGCTGGAGCGGTGGGGTCTCGGCTGGGAGGAGCTGCACGCGGTCAACCCCCGGCTGGTGCTGGCCCGGGTGACGGGCTTCGGCCAGTTCGGCCCGTACGCGCACCGGCCCGGCTTCGGCACCCTCGCGGAGGCGATGAGCGGATTCGCGGCGATCACCGGGGAACCGGACGGACCGCCGACGCTGCCGCCGTTCGGTCTTGCCGACTCCATCGCGGCCATCGCCACGGCGTTCGCGGTGATGACCGCGCTGGCCGGGCGGGAGCGCACCGGCGAGGGGCAGGTCGTCGACCTGGCGATCATCGAGCCGATCCTGACGGTGCTCGGCCCGCAGCCACTCTGGTACGACCAGCTCGGCTACGTCCAGCCGCGCACCGGCAACCGTTCGCGCAACAACGCCCCGCGCAACACCTACCGCACGTCCGACGGTCAGTGGGTCGCCGTCTCCACATCGGCGCAGTCCGTCGCGGAGCGTGTGATGCACCTGGTCGGGCGGTCCGAGCTGATCGACGAGCCGTGGTTCGCGGCCGGCACCACGCGCGCCGAGCACTGCGAGGAGCTCGACGAGGCGGTCGGCAACTGGATCGCCCGGCACACCAGGGACGACGCGATCTCCGCGTTCGAGAAGGCGGAGGCGGCCATCGCGCCCATCCATGACATCCGCGACGTGATGGAGGACCCGCAGTACCGGGCTCTGGACTCCATCACCGAGGTCGACGACCCCGAGCTGGGCCCGCTGCGGATGCAGAACGTCCTGTTCCGGCTCTCCGGGACCCCGGGGGCCATCCGCTGGGCGGGCCGGCCGCACGGGGCGGACACCGAGGAGATCCTCACCGGGCTCGGTCTGAGCGGCCCGGAGATCTCGGCGCTGCGTGCGGAGCGTGTCCTGTGACCGCGGCGATCCCCCTCACCTGGCTGTACGTCCCCGGGGACCGGCCGGACGTGGTGCGCAAGGCACGCGCGTCGGGGGCGGACGTGGTGATCGTGGACCTGGAGGACGCGGTCGCCCCGGACCGCAAGGAGTACGCACGGGCGGCCACCGTGGAGCTCCTCTCCGATCCGGCGGGCACCGGATCGGTGCCGGTCCATGTGCGGGTCCACGCGGAGGCCGATGTGCTGGCCCTGGCCGGGCTGCCGGGCCTCGCCGAACTGCGGCTGCCGAAGATCACCCATGCGGCCTCGGTCCATCACATCGCGGCGCTCGCCCCGGGCGTCGCGCTCTGCCCGCTGCTGGAGTCGGCCCTCGGTATCGAGCACGCGTACTCGGTGGCCGCCGCCCATCCCCAGGTGCGTTCCATCGCTCTGGGCGAGGCGGATCTCCGGGCGGATCTGGGGGTGCGGGACGACACCGGGCTCGACTGGTCGCGCAGCCGGGCGGTGGTGGCGGCCCGGGCGGCGGGCCTTGTCCCGCCCGCTCAGTCGGTGTTTCCCGACGTCCGGGACCTGGACGGTCTGTGGGCGTCCTGCGCACACGGCCGGGCGCTGGGGTTCCTGGGGCGGGCGGCGATCCACCCCCGGCAGCTGCCGGTGATCGAGCGGGCGTTCCGGCCGACGCCGCAGGAGATCGAGGCGGCGCAGGAGATCGTCGAGGCGGCCCGGACGGAGGCGGGTGCGCTGGCGCTGCCGGACGGGCGCTTCGTGGACGCGGCGGTGGTGGCCTCGGCGCACCGCACGCTTGCCCTGGCCGGGCGCACGGTGGTGGCCGGCCAACGGTGATCCGGGTCCCCCCGTGGTGTCCTCAATCGCCGGACGGGCTGGGTTTGCCGGACGGGCAGGGACGGTTGGGTTTGCCTGTACGGCTGGGTTTGTGGCTTTGCCGGCAAACCCGAGGCCCGCAGAAAC
>NZ_JBHVWF010000277.1:0-4396 GCF_042882365.1 Streptomyces sp. NPDC058221
CGCTGAGCTCCCTGACCCGTGAACAGGAAGGCGTTGCGGCCGGCCACGGTGGAGACCGGTGGTGTCAGGGAGGCCAGGTTCTCGGCGCATTCGGCCAGGTCGGCACCGGCCACCACGGCCCTGTACTCCAGTGTTCCGCGTGTGGTTGCCAGGGAGAACGCCACGTCCTCGGCCCGGAGTTCGGGCCGCTCGGTGACGTAGGAGCGCAGCCGTTCCGCCTGTGCCCGCAGTGCCGTCTCCGACTTGGCGCTGATCAGCCACGGCACAACCGGCAACGAGGAACGCTCCTGCGCCGCGTCCTCGTCGAGACGCACCGGAGCCTGCTCGATGATCACATGCGCGTTGGTGCCGCTGGCGCCGAAGCTGGAGACGCCGACGCGGCGGGGCTGCCCGGTCTGGGGCCACTCGCGGTGCTCGGAGAGCAACCGCACGTTCCCCGCCGACCAGTCGATGTGCGGGGACGGTTCCTCTGCGTGCAGGGTCCGGGGCAGGATGCCCTCGCGCAGCGCCATCACCATCTTGATGACGCCGCTCACACCGGCGGCGGCCTGGGCGTGTCCGATGTTGGACTTCAACGACCCCAGCCAGAGAGGCCGTTCATCGGGGCGCCCCTGCCCGTAGGTGGCCAGCAGGGCCTGTGCCTCGATGGGGTCACCGAGAGTCGTGCCCGTGCCGTGTCCCTCCACCGCGTCGATCTGCCCGGGCTCCAGCCCCGCGGCGGTGAGCGCCTGGCGGATGACGCGTTGTTGCGAGGGGCCGTTGGGTGCGGTGAGGCCGTTGGACGCGCCGTCCTGGTTGACGGCGCTGCCCCGGACGACCGCAAGGACCGGGTGGCCCAGACGTTCGGCGTCGGACAGGCGTTCCACGAGGAGCATGCCGACGCCCTCGCTGAAGCCGGCGCCGTCCGCACCCGCACCGAACGCCTTGCAGCGGGCGTCGGGTGAGACGGCGCGCTGACGGCTGAAGTCGAGGAACATCTCGATCGACGACATGACGGTGACACCGCCGACCAGCGCGAGCGAGCACTCGCCCTGCCGGATCGCCTGCATGGCGAGGTGCATCGCCACGAGGGACGACGAGCAAGCGGTGTCGACGGTGACCGCCGGGCCCTCCAGGCCGAAGGTGTAGGCGATGCGGCCGGTCGCGATGCTGCCCGCGCTGCCGTTGCCGACGTACCCCTCGACGTCCTCGGGCACGGTGCCCGCGCCGAGCCGGGAGCCGTAGTCGTGGTACATGATGCCGGCGAAGACGCCGGTGCGGCTGCCGCGCAGGGTGGCGGGGTCGATGCCGGCCCGTTCGAACGTTTCCCACGACGTCTCCAGCAGCAGTCTCTGCTGGGGGTCCATGGCCAGTGCCTCGCGCGGTGAGATCCCGAAGAACGCCGGGTCGAAGTCGGCGGCGCGGTGCAGGAACCCGCCCTCACGGGAGTAGATCCGTCCGGGCACGCCCGGGGTCGGGTCGTAGAGGGCGTCGACGTTCCAGCCGCGGTCGTCGGGCATGACGTCGATAGCGTCGCGGCCCTCGGCGACCAGCCGCCAAAGGTCCTCCGGCGACGCCACGTCTCCGGGGAGACGGCAGCTCATGCCGATGATCGCCATGGGCTCGTCGGCGGCCGCGGGGGTGCTCGGGCGGGTGGCCCGAGCGGCGGTGGCCGAAGTGACGTCGCCGAGTTCGGACCTGAGCAGACGGACGACGGCATCGGCGTTCGGGTGGTCGAAGACGAGGGTCGCCGGCAGGCGCAGCCCGGTGGCGGCGCCGAGCCTGTTGCGTAGTTCGACGGCGGTGAGGGAGTCGAAGCCGAGGTCCTTGAAAGCACGTTCGGGTTCGACCGCGTCGGGGGAAGCGTGGCCGAGAACGGCCGCGACCTCACCGCGGACCACGTCGAGCAGGAACTCCTCACGCCGGTCCGCAGGCAGTGCGGCGAGCCGCCCGCCGAGGCCGCCGCCGTCGGCCGAGGCGGTACCGGCACCCGCACCGGCCGCCTGTCGGCGTACGCGCCGCGGGACCAGGGCGCTCAGCAGCGCCGGCACCTCGGAGGCCGCCGCACGCCGTCGCAGGGCCGCCAGGTCCAGGCGTACCGGGAGCAGGTACGGCTCATCGGTGCGGGTGGCCGCGTCGAGGAGGGCGAGGGCCTGTCCGGTCTCCATCGCGGCGACGCCGAGCCGGGCGAGCCGGTTCAGTTCGGTCTCGCCGAGCCGGCCGGTCAACGCACTGGTCTCGGCCCACAGGCCCCATGCGAGCGACAGACCGGGCAGGCCCTCGGCGCGGCGGGTCTGGGCCAGGGCGTCGAGGAAGACGTTGGCGGCCGCGTAGTTGGCCTGCCCGGCGTTGCCGAGGGTGCCGGCGCCGGCGGAGAACAGCACGAACGCCGACAGTTCGTGGTCGCGGGTCAGTTCGTGCAGATTCCAGGCGGCGTCGACCTTGGGCCGCAGCACGGTGTCGAACCGCTCCTCGTCCAGGGATTCCAGCACGCCGTCGTCCAGCACTCCGGCCGCGTGCACCACACCGGTCAGCCGACGGCCGGTGAGCACGCGGGCCAGGGCCGCGCGGTCGGCCACGTCGCACGCGACGCTCTCGACGGTCGCGCCGAGTGCGACCAGCTCCGCCTCCAGCCGGTCCGTGCCATCGGCCGTCGGACCACGCCGGCTGACGAGCAGCAAGTCCCGTACGCCGTGCGCCGAGACCAGGTGCCGGGCGACGACACCGCCGAGCACCCCGGAGGCGCCGGTGACGAGCACCGGACCCTCCCCGAAGGCCGGAGCCTTACCGCCCGGGGCCGTACCGTCCGGAGCCTGTGCCCGCGCCAGACGGGGGACGCGCACGGCTCCTCCCCGAACGGCCCACTGCGGCTCGCCCGAGGCCAGCCCGGCGGCCAGCTCCTCCACGCCACCACCCACCGGCAGATCCCCCAGCACGAAGCGGTCCGGGTGCTCGGCCTGGGCCGCACGTACCAGACCCCACACGGGAGCCACCCGCACATCCACGGCCTCACCGGCGGAGACACCCACCGCGCCCCGCGTCACCACGACGAGCCGTGAGGATGCCAGCCGCTCGTCCGAGACCCAGCGCCGGACCACACCCAGCACCTCGGCGAGCCGCGCCCGTACGAGCTCCGGCACCGCGCCCGGGCCCTCGTCCGACGGGCACTCCAGCACCACCGTGTCGGGAAGCCCGTCCGACGACGCGACCAGCGCATCCACATCCGCGAACGCGAGACCGCCGTCAACCGGAGACGAGCTCCCCAGCGCCGCCCAGGACACGGCCTCGACCGAGCCGTCACCGGCCGCGGAAACCCACTCCACCCGGAACAGCGACGCGTCGCCCCCCGGAGCCGCGGCTGCGAGCTGCGCCTCGGACACCTCACGTGTCGCAAGGACGTCCACCGAGGCCACCGGCGCACCGGATGCGTCCGCCACGTCCAGAGTCACCGTCGTCGGATCATCGGCCACCGGCGCCATGCGCACGCGCAGGGTGGTCGCGCCCGCGGCGTGCAGGGTGACCCCGCGCCACGAGAACGGCAGCCGGTTCCCGGAGGCGCCGTCGCCCGCGGGAGCGAAGAGCGTGAGCAGCCCGGACTGGAGCCCCGCGTCGAGCAGTGCCGGGTGGAGCCCGAACTCCGCGGCAGATCCGGCGATTTCCTCGGGCAGGGCGACCTCGGCGAACACCTCGTCCCCACGGCGCCAGACGCTGCGCAGGCCCTGGAAGGCGGGGCCGTACTCATAGCCGCGACCGGCCATCGTCTCGTAGAAGCCGTCGGTGTCGAGTGCTTCGGCGCCCCGCGGCGGCCACACGGCGAAGTCGTACCGGCTGCCGGTCGGTTCTTGGGTGCCCTGCGCTACCGTGCCTGTCCCGTGCAGCGTCCACGGCCCGTCCACGCCGGGTTCCTCCGGCCGTGAGTGGATGTCCAGGCTGCGCCCCTCGGCATTGTCGGCGGCGCCGACGACGACCTGGACCTGCACCGCACCCTCGGGCGGCAGGACAAGCGGCGCCTGGAGCGTGAGTTCCTCCACGCGTCCGCAGCCGACCTCGTCGGCCGCGCGGACGGCGAGTTCGACCAGGCCGGTGCCCGGTGCGAGGACGACACCACGCACGGCGTGATCGGCGAGCCATGGGTGCGTGGCGAGGGAGAGCCTGCCCGTCAGGACGGTGCCGCCGCTGCCCGCGAGGGCTACGGACGCCCCGAGCAGCCCGTGTCCGGCGGCCCCCAGCCCGGCCGCCGCGACATCGGCGCCCTTGCCGGCGGTGGCGTCGAGCCAGTAGCGGTGGTGTTGGAAGGCGTAGGTGGGGAGTTCGGTGGTGTGGGTGGTTGGTGTGAGGCGGGACCAGTCGACGGGGATGCCGGTGGTCCAGGCTTCTGCGAGTGAGGTGAGGAGTCGTTGTGGGGTTCCTTCGTCTC
>NZ_JBHVWF010000278.1:0-4258 GCF_042882365.1 Streptomyces sp. NPDC058221
CGACGTACTGGTGTGGAACCAGGGCCAGGCGCGGGCCGCCCGCGGTCTGCCCAGGCTGCTGGGCGGCCGCCAGGCGTACCTCTTCTTCCCGCTTCTCGCGCTGGAAGGCTTCAGCCTGCACGTCGCCGGGGTCAAGGCACTGGCGGACCGTTCACTCAAACAGCGGGGGGCGGAAGGCGCATTGCTGATCGCGCACTTCGCGCTCTACCTGACGGCGCTCCTGCTGGTCCTGCCGCCCGGCAAGGCGCTGGCCTTCCTGGCCGTGCACCAGTGCCTGTTCGGCATCTACCTGGGTTCCATCTTCGCCCCCAACCACAAGGGGATGCAGATGCTCTCGGGCGACGACCTCCCGGACTTCCTGCGCAGGCAGGTCCTCACGTCCCGCAATGTGCGCGGGGGCTGGTTCACCGACATCGCGCTGGGCGGGCTGAACTACCAGATCGAGCACCATCTCTTCCCCAGCATGCCCACGCCGCAGCTGCGCAAGGCGCAACCGGTCGTGCGGCGCTACTGCCAGGAGCTCGGGCTGACTTACACCGAGACGGGGCTGATCGGCTCCTACCGGCAGGCCCTCGGCAGTCTGCACCGGGCCGGAGCACCGCTCAGGGCGGCAGCCGACCAGGGGTGAGCACGCGCGGGGCCGGCGGCAGCCGCCTCCGGCCCACGAACGCGACGCTCCGGAACGGATTCAGGCGGGCGCCACGAGTTCCGCGCGAAGCCGCCGCAGGGTGGCGTCCGGAATGCGCAGCCCGTCGCGCGCATAGCCGCCGAGCCCGCCCCAGCGCTCATCCATGGCGTCCAGTGCCGTGTCCAGATAGCGCAGGCGGACCTCGATGATCGCGGACGCGATCTCCGGGTCGCCGCCCGCGTCGAGGAAGCTCTGCACATAGGGCCGGAAGGCGATCCGCACCACGGGGTTCACCGCCAGGTACTCGGCTCGCACCACATCCCGGGAAGCGCCCAGCAGGAGCAGCAGCAGGGCGGCGGCCCAGCCCGTGCGGTCCTTGCCCGCCGTGCAGTGGAAGAGCACGGGGCGCGCGGCACCGTCGGCGGCCGTGTCGACGAAGGCCCGGTATGCGGCCGCGGCCCGCGGCGAGAGCACCATCTGGCGGTACGTTTCCGCAAACATCTCCTCGGCCTTTCCACCGCCGAGCAGCCGCTCCGCCTCGACCGGGTCGGCGAGCAGCGACCGGAGTCTGGCGGGCACCACGCCGGGGTTGTCCCCGAGCACATCGGCGACGAACAGCCGGGCCCCGGGCGGCAGCCGGTCGGGGGCCGACGCCCGTTCGTCAGCGGTGCGCAGATCGACGATCGTCCGGATACCGAGTGCGGCCACCGCGGCGTCGTCCGCCGGTTCCAGCCCGCTCAGCTGCCCGGAGCGCAGCACCTGGCCCGGCCGGACCCGACGGCCGTACTCCAGGGCGATGCCGCCCAGGTCACGCAGATTGAGCACCGAGACTGCCGGGACGGCCCTGACGGTTTGCACGATGAACTTCCTCTTTTCCCGACACGTATCCGAATTGATTTCGGCTTGGCCGGATCAAAAGTCGCATGAGGTCGAGAAACCGACAAAGTAAAACGCCGGGGATGATCGATTGGGCAGGCCTGGATGCGCGGGGGGAAATACTCGAACGTCACCAGCACCTCCGGCCCGCACCGCTACAGGGATGCACCGGCGTGGACAACAGGCCGGCCGCAGGTGCGGCGAAGCCCGCACGGATGACACAAGAGAGGGACGTGGCGCATTGGACACATCCTCCGGCGCCGAGTCATCGATATTCCGCCACGGCGGACGGCCGGTACGTGCGCGGCCTCGGCTGTGCCGGCCGGACTCATTCCGCCAGGAGTCTCTTCTTCTGCTCCGCGAACTCGGCATCGGTGAGGATGCCCTGCTTCTTCAGCTCCGCCAGCCGCTCCAGCTGACTGATCACGTCGTCCGGGGCCGGTTCGGCGGCAGGCTGCGGCGGGGCTGTCTGCTCGGCGTCCCGTTCGGCGAACCTCGTCTGTTGACGCTGTTGAACCCGGCCGCTGACGGCGGACGCCGTGCCCGCGACCACGGCCGTGCGTGCCGCCGCGCCGAGCAGGCCGGGCCCGCGGCGGTTCATTCCGGGTCCTCGAAAAATCGGCATGTCGTACGCCCTTCCGGTGCGGGTCGGTGTCAGCGGGCAGAACCGGTGGCGGACACGGCCGCCTCCGCGACCTCGGCGGGGATCCGCTCGTGTGCGACGAGCTGTCCGCCCGACGCCCTGACGGCCTCGGTGAGCGGCACCGCCCAGAGGTCCTCCCAGACGATCAGCGCCGCCGAGCTGCCCGGTGGCACTCTCTCGCCCAGCTGCCGGATGTCGTCCTCGTTGAGCATCCCGCTGACCTCACCCTCGACCCGCTCGTACGACACGAGGTCGTCGGGGTCGAGGTCGTCCAGCTCGACAGTCTCGATCGTGCCGTCGTCGGCCCGGTACACAAAGGTCAGGTCGAGGATCCGCACCGCCTTCGACGCGACCGCCTCGGCCAGCGCCGGGGCGATCGCACCGGTGAACCGGCTGCCGGGGAAGGCGACGACGAGGTACTCCACTGGTCCGACAGCCACGGGGTGTCCTCTCCGGAGGGATGGATTGCCAGCAGCATAACTTCGGTCATTTGTTGCTGCACTACGACAAATCACCCATCGGCATTCTGGGAAGAGGTCGGGGCGAGTCGCACCCCACGGGTGTTACTCGACAGTACGTAAAGGATCAAGTGCGCGGGGAGAGGGCAAGGTCACAGGCCGCGCCTCTGCTGCTCTTCTGAGGCCTGCCCTAGCATCTGGGCATGACGGTCCTGCCTGCTGACGGGCTTTCGTTGGCCGCCGAATTCCCTGACCCCGCCCATGAGCAGTGGCAGAGCCTCGTCGAGGGTGTGCTGCGCAAGTCGGGCAAGGACGTTTCGGGTTCGGCCGCCGAGGAAGCACTGTCCACCACGGTGGAGGACGGGCTCATCACCCGCCCCCTCTACACCTCGCGCGACGACGCGCCCGATGCCGGTCTCCCGGGCTTCGCCCCCTTCACTCGCGGCAGCACGCCCGAGGGAAACACGGCGGGCGGCTGGGGCGTACGGCAGTGGCACTGCACGCCGGATCCCGCCCGGCTGAACGAGGCCGCACTCGCGGATCTGGAGAACGGTGTCACCTCCTTGTGGCTGACCGTGGGAGACGCCGGCGGTGTGCCGGTCTCCGGTCTGGCCCGGGCGCTGGACGGCGTGCACCTCGACCTGGCTCCGATCACGCTGGACGCCGGGTCCGAACTCGACGCCGCGGCAGATGAGTTGCTGCGCCTCTACGCGGAGCGGGGCGTATCGGCGCAGTCCGCGCGCGGCAGTCTCGGCGCGGACCCGCTGGGGCAGGCGGCCCGCAGCGGCGCCGCACCGGACCTGGCCTCCGCGGTCCGCTGGGCCCGGCGCTGCGCCGGTGAGTACCCCGGACTGCGGGCACTGACCGTGGACGCGATGCCGTACCACGAGGCAGGCGGCTCGGCCGCCCAGGAGCTGGGCAGCTCGCTGGCCACCGGAGTCGCCTACCTGCGGGCGCTGACCGAGGCCGGACTCGGTGTCGAGGAGGCCTGCGCGCAGCTGGAGTTCCGGTACGCGGCCACCGCCGACCAGTTCCTGACGATCGCCAAGCTGCGGGCCGCACGCAGGCTGTGGGCGCGGGTCGCCGAGGTCTGCGGCGCGGTGGAGGCCGGCGCACAGCGTCAGCACGCCGTGACCTCGCCGGTGATGATGACCCGGCGCGATCCGTGGGTGAACATGCTCCGCACGACACTGGCCTGTCTGGGCGCGGGCGTCGGCGGGGCCGATGCGGTGACCGTGCTGCCGTTCGATCACGCGCTCGGCCTGCCGGACGCGTTCGCGCGGCGCATCGCGCGCAACACGTCGACGATCCTGGTGGAGGAGTCACATCTGGCCCGGGTCATCGACCCGGCGGGCGGCTCCTGGTACGTGGAGCGGCTCACCGACGAACTGGCGGACGCGGCTTGGGCGTTCTTCCAGGAGATCGAGCGGGCGGGCGGTCAGGCGGCCGCACTTGACTCCGGAATGCTCGCGGAGCGTCTCGCGGCCACCTGGGTGGCGCGCAAGAAGAACCTGGCGCGGCGCAAGGAACCCATCACCGGCGTCAGCGAGTTCCCGCAGCTCGCCGAGCGCACGGTGGAGCGCGAGGCCGGGCCGGCCGCCGCCGCACCGGGCGGTCTGCCGGTGGTCCGCCGGGACGAGGCGTTCGAGGAGC
>NZ_JBHVWF010000279.1:0-4105 GCF_042882365.1 Streptomyces sp. NPDC058221
GGGCGCCGACCTGGTCCGCCTGAGATGCGCGGACGGCTGGCTCCAGGTGCCGGCGGCTGAGACCGGCCGGGAACCGGTACGTGGTGCGGAGGGCGCCCTCGACCCGGCGCTCCTCGCGGGCCGCACCGACCTGCCCCCGCTGATCTGCGGTGACACCCCGACCGAACTGGCGCTCGTGGACTGGGGCAACGGCGTGATCACCCTGCGGGAGCCGTCCGGACGCTGTCTGTCGGTCGCCGAGGACGGCTATGTGCGCGCCTCGGCCGACGAGCCCGGCGGCTGGATCGTCCAGGAGACGTTCCGCCTGGAGGCGGTGGAGGGCCACGCCGGCGCTCACCGCCTTCTGCACATCGGAACGGGTGGGTATGTCTCTGTTGCCGCCGACGGCGTAAAGGTTGCCGCCCCGGCCGAGGAGGTTTCCGGATCCGGTGACGGCGACCGCGGACCCGCGGACACCCTCGGAACGGTCTTCGAGACCGAGGTGACCGAACGCGGCGAGGATGCCGTGGCCCGCGCCGCCGCCGCGGCCGACACCGTGATCGTCGTGGCCGGCAACGACCCCCACATCAACGGGCGCGAGACCGAGGACCGCACCACCCTCGACCTCCCCGCCCAGCAGGAACGCCTCTGGCGCGCCGCCCACGCCGCCAACCCGCGCACCGTCCTGGCGGTCACCTCCGCCTACCCGTACGCCCTCGCCGAAGCGGCTGCCGTGCTTCCCGCACTCCTGTGGACCGCGCACGGCGGCCAGGCCGCGGGAACGGCGCTCGCCCGGGTCCTGGCCGGCGACGTCTCCCCGGCCGGCCGGCTCCCGCAGACCTGGTACGCCTCCGACGCGGAACTGCCCGGCCTGCTCGACTACGACATCATCGGCTCCCGCCAGACCTACCTCTACTACCGGGGCGCGCCGCTCTATCCGTTCGGCCACGGCCTCTCCTACAGCGAGTTCACCTACAGCTCCCTGACCGCCGAACGCGAGGGCGACCGGCTGCGGGTGTCGCTGACCGTCACCAACACCGGGACCGTCGCCGCCGACGAGGTCGCCCAGCTCTACGTGCGGGCGGTGGCGCCGTCCGTCGTGCGGCCGCTGCGTCAGCTGGCCGCCCACCGCCGGCTGCACCTGGCGCCCGGGGCGGGGCGGCGCGTCGACTTCACCGTCCCTGTCGCGGAGCTGGGCCACTGGGATGTGGCGCACGGCCGCTGGAGTGTCGAGCCCGGCGCGTACGAGATCCAGGCCGGTGCCTCCAGTGCGGACATCCGGACCGTCACCGTGGTCACCGTCGACGGCGAACCGGTCGGGCCCCGGCCGGTCCTGGCGCGAGGCCTGGACGCGGCCGACTACGACGAGCAACTGGCCACCGAGATCGTCGACCGGACGAAGGCGGACGGCGACGCGGTGACCGCCGTCGCCGGCGGCAACGAACTCCTCTACCGGCGATGCGACTTCGGAGCAGGAGCGCACGAGGTCACGGTGTCGGCGTCGGGGGAGGGGGCCGTCCGGATCACCGTCGACGGCGCCACCGTCACCGTCCCGGTGGCCACCGTCGGGCCGTACGACTACCGCACCGGGCAGACCGCCATCGGTGCCTCGGGCGTCCGCGACCTGCGCGTCACTCTGGACGGTTCCGTACGTCTCGCCCGGATCACCTTCGCCGGGGACGCCGAATGAACCGGGCCGCCCCGCGAACCTCTTTCCCTCCCTCTCCAGTTGCCCCCGGCAAGGAGTCCTCATGAAGTTCACCGACGGCTTCTGGCTGATGCGTGAGGGTGTACGCGCCTGCTACGCGACCGAGATCCGCGATCTGCACGTCAGCGACGACCGGTTCACCGCCTACGCGGCGGTCAAACACGTCGCCGAACGCGGCGACACCCTCAACACCCCGCTGATCACCGTCGAGTGTTTCTCCCCGGCCGAGGGCGTCATCGGCGTGCGCACCACCCACCACGCCGGCACGGTGAACCGGGGACCCGACTTCGCGCTCCCCGGCCTGGACCCGGCGGCCGCCGGTGCCCGCACCCGGCGGGAGGGTGCGGTCACCGAGCTGACCAGCGGACCGCTCACCCTGCGGATGGACGGCGACGGGCCATGGGGCATCCGCTTCCTCGACGCCGACGGCCGACGGCTCACCGGCGTCGACGCCAAGGGCACCGCCTTCGCCACCGCCCCCGACGGCACGCACCACATGGTCGCCCAACTCGCTCTGGACATAGGGGAGAACGTCTACGGGCTCGGTGAGCGCTTCACCCCGTACGTGAAGAACGGCCAGAGCGTGGACATCTGGCAGGCGGACGGCGGCACCAGCAGCGAACTGGCCTACAAGAACATCCCGTTCTACCTCTCCTCCCGCGGCTACGGCGTCTTCGTCAACCACCCCGGAAGGGTCTCCTTCGAGATCGGCTCGGAGTCGGTCGGCCAGGTCCAGTTCAGCGTCGAGGACCAGTCGCTGGAGTACTGCATCGTCGCCGGACCGACACCCAAGGAGGTGCTGGCCCGCTACACCGCGCTCACCGGGCGCCCCGCGCTCCCGCCGGCCTGGTCCTTCGGCCTCTGGCTGACCACGTCGTTCTGCACCTCCTACGACGAGGAGACCGTCACCTCGTTCGTCGACGGCATGGCCGAACGTGAAATCCCCTTGTCCGTCTTCCACTTCGACTGTTTCTGGATGCGCGAGTACCAGTGGTCGGACTTCCTCTGGGACCCGGACGTCTTCCCCGACCCGGAAGGCATGCTCGCCCGGCTCAAGGAGCGCGGCCTGCGGATCAGCATGTGGATCAACCCGTACATCGCCCAGAAGTCCGCACTGTTCGCCGAAGGGGCGGAACGCGGCTACCTGGTGCGCCGGGCCAACGGCGACATCTGGCAGTGGGACCTGTGGCAGCCCGGCATGGCCCTGATCGACTTCACCAACCCGGCGGCGCGCGAGTGGTACAGCGGCAAACTGCGGCTGCTGCTGGACCAGGGCGTCGACTGCTTCAAGACGGACTTCGGCGAGCGGGTGCCCACCGATGTGGTCTGGCACGACGACTCCGACCCGGAGCGGATGCACAACTACTACGCACAGATCTACAACCGCACCGTCTTCGAACTCCTGGAGAAGGAGCGCGGCCACGGTGAGGCGGTGCTCTTCGCCCGGTCCGCGACGGCAGGCGGCCAGCAGTTCCCGGTGCACTGGGGCGGCGACTGCTTCGCCTCGTTCACGGCGATGGCCGAGTCGCTGCGCGGCGGCCTGTCCCTGAGCCTGTCCGGCTTCGGATTCTGGAGCCATGACATCGGCGGCTTCGAGGGCACCCCCGACCCGGCGGTCTTCAAGCGCTGGCTCGCCTTCGGTCTGCTCTCCTCGCACAGCCGGCTGCACGGCAACGTCTCGTACCGGGTGCCGTGGGCGTTCGGCGAGGAGGCGGTGGACGTCACCCGGAAGTTCACGCTGCTCAAGCACCGGCTGATGCCGTACCTGTACGGGGCCGCGGTCACCGCCCACCGGACGGGCGTCCCGATGATGCGCCCCATGCTGCTGGAGTTCCCCGGCGACCCGACGACCCGGATGCTGGACCGCCAGTACATGCTCGGCCCGGATCTGCTGGTCGCCCCGGTGTTCACGGAGGACGGGCAGGTCGAGTACTACGTCCCCGAGGGCACCTGGACGTCGCTCCTGACCGGCGAGAAGGTCACCGGACCGGTCTGGCGCCAGGAGACCCACGGTTTCGACAGCCTGCCGGTCCTGGTGCGACCCGGTGCGGTGCTTCCCTGGGGCGCCGACGACCGGCGCCCGGACGGCGACTGGCTGGACGGGCTCACCCTGCGGGCCTTCGGCCCGGCATCCACCGCCGACGACACCCTGGTCACGGTCCCGGACCTGACCGGCGCGACCGACGCCACGTTCCGGGTGGTGCGGGCCGACGGCACTTTGACCGTCACGGCCGAGGGCACGGACCGGCCCTTCCGCGTGGTCGCAGAGGGGACGGGAGTCATGGGGGAGGGGACGGGCGCGGTGGCGGTACGGGGCGGCTGAGTGCCGCCGGTGAGATGCGGGGCGTCGGCGGCGCCGTCGGGGGGGGGGGGCGCCCCCGCCCCACACCCCCCCCCCCACCCCACCACCACCAAAAA
>NZ_JBHVWF010000280.1:0-4085 GCF_042882365.1 Streptomyces sp. NPDC058221
GCCCTGGTCACCGCGTTGTACCGGCTGGTCGAGGCCGGGCCGGACGTGCGGCGGGCCGTGGACGGGGCCCGCCGGCTGACCGGGCGGCTGGATCCGCTGCTGGTCGCGGCAGCGCCGGCCAGGGGGCGGCTGCGGATGCTCTTCACACGGCGGCCGGCGCGGGCGCAGGCGCTGGTCGCTCTCGCTGACATCCGGGCCGTGACGGCCGATGCGGCCGAGCGCGAACTGCCGCTGCTGTTCGGGCAGGTGTCGGTCGATCTGCTGCGCGACCCGGAGTCCGCGGTCGCGGCCTGGGTCGACTTCGAGGTGCGCTCCGCCGAGTACTACAGCCTGCTCGCCGAAATGTCCGGCACCGGGCCCGACCGGGACGCGGCCGAGGGGTTCCTGCCGTCCGGAATCGCCGACCGGGTGCGCGGGCTGCGGCTGGACGACGCCCGGCTGCGGGTGTCGCTCCGCGGCTACCAGTCCTTCGGCGCCCGCTTCGCGCTCGCGCAGAAGCGGGTGATCCTCGGCGACGAGATGGGGCTCGGCAAGACCGTCCAGGCCATCGCCGCACTGGCCCATCTGGCGGCCCGGGGCGAGACCCATTTCCTGGTGGTCTGCCCGGCCAGCGTGCTGATCAACTGGACGCGGGAGATCAGGTCCCGCTCCACGCTGCGCGCGCTTCCCGTCCACGGTCCGGAGCGGCAGGGCGCGTTCGCCCAGTGGTGCGAGAGCGGCGGCGTCGCCCTCACCACGTTCGACGCCCTGCACACCCTGCCTGTCGCGGACGAGAGCGGCATACGGCCCGGCATGCTCGTGGTCGACGAGGCCCACTACGTCAAGAATCCGGCAACCCGCCGCTCCCGGGCGGTCTCCGGCTGGTCGGAGCGGACCGAGCGGGTGCTGTTCCTGACCGGCACGCCGATGGAGAACCGGGTGGAGGAGTTCCGCAGCCTCGTCCGCCAACTCCAGCCCGAGCTCGCGCCGTTGATCAACACCAGCCATGGCGCCGCCGGTTCGCAGGCCTTCCGCCGAGCCGTGGCCCCCGCCTACCTGCGCCGCAACCAGCAGGATGTCCTCACCGAACTCCCGGCCCTGGTACAGGTCGACGAGTGGGAAGAGTTCAGCGAGGCCGATCTGCTGGCCTACCGGGAGGCGGTGAGCGCCGGGCAGTTCATGCGGATGCGCCGGGCCGCCTACGCCAGTCCGGGCACCTCCGCGAAGCTGAACCGGCTGCGTGAGCTGGTCGCGGAGGCCGCGGAAGGCGGTCTGAAGGTCGTGGTCTTCTCGTACTTCCGCGAGGTGCTGGAGACGGTCCGACAGGCCCTGGGCGAAGACGTGTTCGGCCCGCTCACAGGAAGCCTGCCGGCTGCCCGGCGCCAGGAGCTGATCGACGCCTTCACAGCGTCGGACGGCCACGCGGTGCTGCTCAGCCAGATCCAGGCCGGCGGAATCGGGCTGAACATGCAGGCCGCGTCGGTCGTCATCCTCTGCGAGCCGCAGATCAAGCCGACCATGGAGCACCAGGCGGTGGCACGCGCCCACCGGATGGGCCAGATACGGACGGTCCAGGTACACCGGCTGCTCGCCGCGGACAGCGTCGACCAGCGCATGCTGGACATCCTGGCCCGCAAGGAGCGGCTGTTCGACGCGTACGCGCGGCGCAGCGACGTCGCCGAGACGACACCGGACGCCGTGGACGTGTCGAACGGTTCACTGGCCCGCCTCATCGTCGAGGAGGAACAACAGCGCCTTGCCGCGGGGGCGGGAGCCGGGACGGCCGGGGAGCTCGCTCCCGGAACCTAGGGCGGTGCGTGCGTATCAGCCGTGGCCGCGTTCGGCTCCACGCCGTCTGAGGACCGCCGCGGTCTCCCCGCCCGCCGGAGAAGTGCGTTGTCAGCAGGCAGCATGTCCCGGTGACACCCGGGCCCGCCCGCCGGCGACGGCGGTGAGCCCGGCGGGCGCCGCCGGCGCGGCCGAAGCGCCGAGGTCCGCCTCGATCGTGGTGAGCACTCCGGCTGCCGCCGTGTGCAGGAACAGATGGTCGCCGGGGAAGGTCCGCATTCGGCAAGGGCGACGGGTGTGCGTGCGCCAGCCTGCCAGGGCCGCGCTGTCCGTCGAGGCGTCACCACGCCCGGCCAGGACGGTGACGGGACAGTGCAGTACGTCGTCCGCCCGGGGCCGGTATGCCTCGGCCAGGGCGAAGTCGGCGCGTATGACCGGCAGCACACGCTGCGTCGCCGCGGGATCGGCGAAGGTCCTGCGGGCCGAGCCGAAAAGGTCGTGGACCTGTTCCAGGAAGCGGTCCTGGGGCAAGTCACTCAGCGGTGTCCGGCGGGGCACGTGGCCGGGAGCGCGCCGGGAACGAGAGGCCCATGCCCAGACCGAAGAGGAAGAGGGGGGCGACGAGGCCGGAGACCCCCTGCGCGGCGCGCGCCGCGACGAGTTCCCAGCTTTCCGTGGCGAGACCGCCGGCCAGCGACGCGATGGTGAACAGGATGACACCGGCCATGAACACCCTGCGGCGTCCCAGGATGTCTCCGCAGCGCCCGCCGAGCAGCACCAGACCGCCGAAGGCCGGCGCGTAGGCGTTCAGGACCCACGAGACCCCGGTCGGGGAGAAGTCGAGGTTCGCCTGCACCTTGGGAATCGCCACGTTCATGATCGTCGCGTCCAGGCCGATCATCAACTGGCAGACCAGGATGACGCCCAGGACGACAGCGGACGATCTGGCCTGCGCCGCCGGCGGCTCTGCGGTGGATTTCGGGGTGGACATGGCCTCTCCAGTTCTCTGACTGATGCGTCGAACAGGGTCAGGGCGAGGCGTCCGGCCTCATGCGCCACGTCACCGACGGCCGACCGGCCGCGTGCACGGTGCGGCCCGGGCCGGGTGTCCGGCCGAAAGCGCGCCCTTGACACGGGACGACGCTGCGTCGGCATACCGACGCAGCGTCGTCCCGTCGGGGCGCAAGTCAAACTGCTTTACTCAGAGGCGTCCAGAGGGTTCCGCCCTGGAGGTGCGACACCCCCGGGCCACCGGCCGGACAGGTCACCAGACGGGGCGCAGGGGCGGGATCTCGTCACCGGCCAGCACGCGGACGATGGCGGCCAGCTCGGCTCGCGGCACCGAGAGTCCGCTCCCCTGGAGCCGCATCTGCAGCTCCACCTCGACCTCGCGCAGGATGCCACCCGCCACGACGAGGTGCTCCAGGGCCTGCTCGGTGAGCACCACCAGCTTGCGGCGCCCACCGGCGGGGTGGGGGCGCCGCTGAACGTAGCCCCCCTTCTCCAGCTCGTCGACGAGCTGGCCGGCCGCCTGCTTGGTGACGCCGAGCCGTTCGGCCAGTTCGGTGCTCGTCAGCCCTGGGCCGTAGAGCGCCTGGAAGGCCAGGCCGTGCACGGGGCGCAGGTCGTCATAACCGGCCGCGTCCAGCCTGCGCACGAACTCGGAGAGCACCAGCTGGAACGCCATACCGAGGAGGAAGCTCAGCTCGGTTCGCTCAAGAGGGTCATTGGTCTCCATCCACCCATGTTGACACACCTGTGTACAGTTGCTTTACTCGTTGCAAGTAAAGGAACTTTATTCAGGGAGCGGCATGAACGTAGTATCCGAAGCTGACGCACGCACCACCCGCACCGCCGCGGCGGCCATGTTCGGCTTGGCCGCGCCCAGCCAGGGCAGCACCGAGCTCTGCACCTGGCGGGTCGAGATGGCTTCCGGCAACGCGACTCCCGTGCACGAGATCGACCGCGAGCAGGTCTGGATGCCGCTCTCCGGCGGCTTCGAGGTGACCATCGGAGACGAGACCGAGACCGTGAAGGCCGGTCAGGCAGTGATCGTCCCGGGCGGAGCCACCCGCCAGCTCACGGCACTCGAGGACACGCAGGCCATCGTCGCCATGCCGGCCGGCGGACAGGCCGTCACCCCTGACGGCAAGGTCACGCCCCCCTGGGCCGCCTGACCCACCCCAGAACTGCAGCCCGGCCCGTGGGACCCCCGTCGACGGGCCGGGCTGCTTCGGCATGCCGGGCCGCGGCGGCCGCGCTCATGGGCCGGTGCGAACCCGTCAACGGGGAACGGGCCGCCCGCCTGGGTCGTGACC
>NZ_JBHVWF010000281.1:0-4047 GCF_042882365.1 Streptomyces sp. NPDC058221
CGCCGCCCGGGAGGCCGGGGCGGCGGTGGCGTCGGCGTCAGCGCTTCGCCGCGACCATGCGGAGCACGAGGCCGGCGTACAGCTCGCCTACCTCGTCCGGCGTCCGGCTGCCCTGGGCGTTGAACCACCGCGCCACGTCGATGCAGAGCGAGAGCACGGCGAGCGTGGTGCCGGGTACGTCGGGGACATCGAACTCCCCCGCCGCCACGCCCTCACCGATGATCCGGCGCACCACCGCGTCGCTCCTGCGGCGGAGTTCGACGATCTCGGTGCGGTGCTCCTCGCCGAGGGCGTCGAGCTCGTACTGGACCACGCGCGCCGTGGTGTGGCGCTCGGCGTGCCAGCGGACGAAGGACCGTACGGCGTCGGCGAGCCGCTCGGCCGCCGTGCCGCCGCTGTCGGCGGCCGCCTCCAGGACGGACAGGGCGCGGTCGTGACCGATCCTGCTGATCCGGTGGAGCAGCTCTTCCTTCGTCTTGTAGTGGATGTAGAGCGCGGCGGGGCTCATTCCGGCACGGCCCGCGATGTCCCGCGTGGTGGTCGCGTGGTACCCGCGCTCGGCGAAGGCGTCGACGGCGGCGACGAGGAGCCGCCGGGCAGCCTCGGGCGTCACTTCGGCCCACGGCGTGTTCTCGCCGTCGGTCTCCTCCGCCGTGCTCATCGTCGGTTGCCCCTCTCAGTCAGCAGGACGAACACCATACCCCGATCCTGAGCAAGCGCTTAGGGCTCGGCGTGACGAGATCGTCAGAGCTTCTGGAAGGGGTCGTGCTCGGCGAGGATCTTCTCCAGCCTGGCCTGGTCGACCCGGCTGACCAGCTGGCCCGCCTCCTGTCGGTCCCTGATGACCTTGGCCAGGGTGAAGGCGGACGTGACGAGGTAGAGAACGCCGATGGCGAGGAAGGCGCGCACCCAGGCGTCGGCGTCGAGGAAATAGATCCCGAGGGACACCGCCCCCATCGCGATCCCGAAGGACGCGACGGCCTGGCCGTAGAAGGCGGCGGTGCTCTGCTGTTTGACCGATGTCGTCTCACTCATGCGGCTCAGCATCGGGCGATGTGGCACACGCCACATCCGTACGCGTACTCAGACCGGTACCCAGACGCCCGTCGGGCCACCCGGGGCTCAGAAGGCGGAGACCCCTGTCAGCGCACGGCCGATGATCAGCTTCTGGATCTGACTGGTGCCCTCGTACAGCGTCATCACCCGGGCGTCGCGGAGCAGCTTGCCGACCGGGTACTCGTCGATGTAGCCGTAACCGCCGAAGACCTGGAGGGCGTTGTTGGCGGCGCGCACCGCGGCCTCGGAGGCGAAGAGCTTGGCCTTGGAGGCGGCGGTGGCGAACTCCTCGCCGCGGTCGATCAGATCCGCCACCCGCCAGGTGAGCAGCCGGGCGGCGTCGACGTCCACGGAGATGTCGCTGATGAGCTCCTGGACGAGCTGGTAGCCGGCGATGGGCCTGCCGAACTGCTCGCGTTCACCCGCGTATCCGACGGCCGCGTCCAGCGCTGCCTGCGCGATGCCGACACAGCCGGCCGCGACCGACATCCGCCCCTTGGCCAGGGCCGACATGGCGATCGAGAAGCCCTTGCCCTCGGGGCCCATGAGGGTGGCGGCGGGGACCCGGACGTCCTCCAGGACCAGCTCGGCGGTCGCCTGGCCACGCAGTCCGAGCTTGCCGTGGATGGTGCGGCGGCTGAGGCCGGGGGTGTCGGTGGGGACCAGGAAGGCGGAAATGCCCTTGTGGCCCGGGGTGTCGTTGGTGCGGGCGAAGAGCAGCACCACATCGGCCCAGGTGCCGTTGGTGATGAACATCTTGGAGCCGTTGATGACGTAGTCGCCGCCGTCCCGCACGGCCTTCGTCGTGAGATTGCCGGCGTCCGAGCCGGTGCCGGGCTCGGTGAGGCCGAAGCAGCCCACGGCGTCACCGGCGGTCAGCCGGGGCAGCCACTGCCGCTTCTGCTGCTCGTCACCCCAGGCGGCGATGGTCTTGGCGACCAGACCGAGGGAGACGGAGACGATGCCGCGCACCGAGGAGTCACCGCGGCCGAGCTCCTCGGTCACCAGGCAGTACGCGAGGTGGTCGCCGCCCGAGCCGCCGTACTCCTCGGGCACGGTCAGCCCGAGGAAGCCGAGCGAGCCCAGCTTCTTCACGATCGACTTGTCGACGTTCTCGGCCCGGTCCCACTCGACGACGTGCGGGGCGATGTCACGGGCGACGAAGTCCTTGGCGAGCTGCCGGACGGCCTCCTGCTCCTCGCTGAGCTCCAGGTTCATCGGTCGGCCTCCACTTTTAATTAGCAGTGCTAGTTTAATGGCTGGGCCCTACTATGTGCCGCATGGCCCGCCCGCGCAAGCCCCTCCTCAGCAGAGACCGCATCGTCGCGACAGCGAGTGCCCTCGTGGACTCCGAGGGGCTCGACGCCGTCTCCACCCGCCGGCTGGCGGCCGAGCTCGGGGTCAGCGGGCCGTCGCTCTACAACCACTTCCGCAACAAGGACGAGATCCTGGACGCCGTCGCCGACGCCGTCTCCGCACAGGTCGACCTGTCGATGTTCGACGAGTCCGACAGCCGTGACTGGCGTGAGGCCCTGCACGACTGGGCGGTCTCCTATCGTGCGGCGCTCACCGAGCACCCGCACATCGTCCCGGTGCTCGCCCAGGGCCCCGGCCGCCGCCCGGCCGGTCTGCGCGTCGCGGACGCGGTCTTCGGCTCCATGGTCCGCGCGGGCTGGCCGCCCGCCCAGGCCACCTACATCGGCGCGCTGATGCGCTACTTCATCACCGGCTCGGCACTCGGCTCCTTCGCCCGGGGCTTCGTGGACGACGAGACGGCGTACGACCCCGCCGACTATCCGCACCTCGGCCAGGCCCATCTGCTGGCGGACCGTCGCCAGCAGGTCGACGAGGGGGCGTTCGAGACCGGGCTGCGGGCCCTGGTCGACGGACTGGTCCTGCAGTACGAGCAGTTGCCGCCCGCACGGACCACAGCGGGCGGCCACGGTGACAATTCGGTGGGCGCCGAGGTGTCCACCGCATAGCGTCGGGCCCATGACGACGACATCCGCTCCCGGCACCGGCGCGGCGCCCCGCGACTGGCGGGCCACCGCCGCGGCCTGCACCACCGTGGTGCTGTGGGCCTCCGCCTTTGTCTCCATCCGCAGCGCCGGCGAGGCCTACTCCCCCGGCGCGCTGGCCCTCGGGCGGCTGCTGACCGGCAGCCTGGCGCTGGGCGCGCTCCTGCTGGTGCGCCGCGAGGGGATGCCGTCGCGGGCGGCCTGGCCGGGCGTCCTCATCTCCGGACTGCTGTGGTTCGGCCTGTACATGGTGGTGCTCAACTGGGGTGAGCAGCAGGTGGACGCGGGGACGGCCGCCATGGTGGTGAACATCGGGCCCCTCCTGATCGCCCTGCTCGGCGCCCGGCTGCTCGGCGAGGGGCTGCCGCGCCGGCTGCTGCTGGGCATGGCTGTGTCCTTCGCGGGCGCCGTGGTCGTGGGCCTGTCCATGTCGGGGAAGGGCGGTTCCTCGGTCCTGGGCGTGCTGCTCTGTCTGCTGGCGGCCGCGGCGTACGCGGGCGGAGTGGTCGGGCAGAAGCCCGCGCTGCGGCACGGCTCGGCCCTGCAGATCACCACGTTCGGCTGCCTGGTCGGCACGGTGGCGTGCCTGCCGTTCTCCGGTGCGCTGGTCTCCGAAGCGGCCGGCGCACCCGTGTCCGCGACCCTGAACATGGTCTATCTGGGCCTCTTCCCGACCGCGCTGGCCTTCACCACCTGGGCCTACGCACTCGCGCGCACCACCGCGGGCCGGATGGGCGCCACCACCTACGCGGTGCCCGCGCTCGTGGTGCTGATGTCGTGGCTGCTGCTGGACGAGGTACCCGCACTGCTCACCGTCGCCGGCGGGCTGCTCTGTCTGGCCGGGGTGGCGGTCTCCCGGCTGCGTCCGCGCACGCGTCCGACGCCCGGGGACCCGGGCCTGCCCGTGGCGGAACCCCGGCAGGGCGCGGAGAGCCGGGCGGCGGAGCTGCCGTAGCAATACGGCCTGTCTCTT
>NZ_JBHVWF010000282.1:0-3867 GCF_042882365.1 Streptomyces sp. NPDC058221
CCGGCGAACCCACCCCACCCGGATACCGGCACGCCATCCCCACAATCGCAATCGGCTCCTCATCCACCACCGAGGAAACCACCGACCCGGCAACGGGAAGGCTCTGGTCCGCGGTCGTGGTGACGAGCTCGCCGCGCAGGAAGGGGACGAGTGCTGCTGGGGTCGGATAGTCGAAGACAAGGGTGGCGGGGAGCCGGACGCCAGTCGCGGTGTCGAGCCGGTTGCGCAGCTCCACTGCTGTCAGTGAGTCGAGGCCGATGTCGCCGAAGGGGCGGGTGGGCTCGATACCGTCCGGTGTCGCATGACCGAGAACCGCGGCCACTTCGGACCGGACAAGGTCCAGGAGCAGTTGGTCACCGTCGGCGACGGGGAGTTGAGCCAGCCGTCGGCCGAGTGCCGATTCGCCGGTGGCGGCCCGCACCGTTCGGCGTGTCGTGGTCTGGACGAGGCCGGACAGGATCGACGGGAGATTTCCGGCGGCGGCCCTGTCGCGCAGGGACGCCGGGTCGAGCCTGGCCGCAATCACGGACGGCCGCGCCAACTGCCTCAGCCCATCGAGGAGTTCCTGCCCGGCGTCGATCGGAAGAGGCTGGATGCCGGAGCGGTCGGCGCGCTGGCGGGCATGCACTTCGGCCATACCGTCACTGGTATCCCACACTCCCCAGGCAATCGAGGTCGCGGGAAGCCCTTGTGCCTGCCGGTGCTGGGCGAGCGCGTCCAAGAAGGCGTTCGCGGCAGCATAGTTGGCCTGCCCCGCGTTTCCGATCGCTCCCGCAACCGAGGAGAAGAGGACGAACTCAGCCGGGGCGTGGTCCAGGGTGAGCTCATGGAGGTGCCAGGCTGCGTCGACCTTCGGCCGCAGGACAGCAGCGAGCTGCTCTCGTGTCAGCGACGTCAGTACGCCGTCATCGATGATGCCTGCCGCGTGCACCACCGAGCTCACGGGCCGATCGGCGGGGATCGTCGCGATCACCGCGGCCAGCGCCTCGCGGTCGGACGTGTCGCAGGCGGCGACGGTCACGGAGGCACCGAGGGCCGTCAGCTCGGCTTCGAGCTCGGCGGCGCCGTCGGCCGCCGCACCGCTGCGGCTGACCAGCAGAAGATTGCGGGCACCGTATTCGGTGACGTAACGCCGCGCGACCAGCCGACCGATGGCCCCGGTGGCGCCCGTGATCAGAACCGTACCCTGGGGGTTCGGGGCAGGCGGAAGCGTCAGCACCACCTTGCCGACGTGCTTGGCCTGACCCAGGAACCTGAACGCCTCTACGGCCCTGCCGACCTCCCAGGAGGTGACCGGCAGCGGGCGGAGCGCACCGGTGGTGAACAGCTCCAGCAGCGCCACCAGCATCTCCTGGATGCGGTCGGGGCCCGCCTCCATCAGGTCGAACGCGCGGTAGGAGACGCCAGGATGTGCGGCACCGACCTCCTCGGCATCGCGGATGTCTGTCTTGCCCATCTCCAAGAAGCGGCCACCGCGCGGCAGCAGCCGCAACGACGCGTCCACGAACTCACCGGCCAGTGAGTCGAGCACGACGTCCATCCCGCGGCCGTCGGTCCTGGCGAGGAACTCGCTCTCGAAGTCGAGCGTCCTCGACGAAGCGATGTGCAGGTCGTCGAGGCCGAGCTTGCGCAAGGTGTCCCACTTGCCCGTGCCGGCCGTGCCGAAGACCTCGGCGCCGAGATGGCGCGCGAGCTGTACGGCGGCCATCCCGACCCCGCCGGCAGCAGCGTGAACCAGTACGGACTGCCCCTCTCGCAGAGTACTGAGGTCGGTGAGGGCGTGATACGCCGTCATGAACACGATCGGCGTGGCAGCGGCCTCGGCGAAGCTCCAGCCCCGGGGCATGGGCGCCATCAGCCGTCGGTCTGCAACGGCGATCGGGCCGATCGCTCCTTCGAACAGCCCCATTACACGGTCGCCGGGGGCGAGGTCAGTGACGCCGGAGCCCACCGCGGTGACAACCCCGGCGCCCTCGCTGCCGAGCACTGCCTCACCCGGATACATGTTCAGGGCGATCAGCACATCGCGGAAGTTCAGCGCGGCTGCGCGCATCGCTACCCGGACCTCGCCGGAGGCCAGCGGCCGCAAGGCCTCGGGGTGCTCGACCGGCGCTACGTTGTCCAGCGTTCCCCTCTCGGTCGCGTCCAGCCGCCACGGCGTCGTCGGCCGGGTGAGTACGGGAGCCCCATCAGCCCTGGCCACACGAGGTACGAACAGGGCGCCGCCTCGCAGGGCAACCTGTCCTTCACCCGAGCTCAGGGCAAGGGGGAGCGCGGCGTCGAGGCCGGCTGACGACGATCCGGCGGTCGAGTGGACAGAGTTGTCCGCATCGAGGAGTACGAACCGGTCGGGGTGCTCAAGCTGGGCGGAGCGGAACAGACCCCAGACAGCGGCTTCCGCCAGCCCGGTGACATGTTCCCCGCTCTGGACCGCCGAGGCGCCGTGGGTGAGCACGACCAGGCGCGACGAGGCGAAGGCCTCCGCCTCCAGCCACTGACGCGCCAAGTCGGCTGCCGCGCGAACGGCATCGTGCGTAGCCTCCACAAGACTTTCGCCCTCGGCGTTCACCGCCCACACCACGGCATCGGGCACCGGCTCGCCCTGCTCCACGGCGGCGGCGAGCGCGGCCAGTCCCGCATATGCGCGGATCCCGGGAAGGCGGGGGTCGACAGCGCCGAGCAATGCCGTCGGCCCCGAGGTCCTGGCGGTGCCTGCAGGCGTGGACGTCTCGGAATGGGTGACAGGCTGCGCGACTAGAGGTGTCCAGTCCACCTGGTAGAGCGAGCGCCGAAGCTCGTCGCCCCGACCACTGAGCGCCTCTTGCGAGACCGAGCGCAGGACAAGGGAGTCGACGGAGCCGACCGGTGCGCCGGTCGAGTCGTAGTAGGCAATGCTCAGGCGGTCCGACCCTTTCGACTCCAGCACTGCACGGAGGCTGGTGGCCCCTGTGGCGGTCACGTTCACGCCGCTCCAGCTGAACGGGAGACGGACCATCCCTTCGTCCGCGTCCTCGACCAGACCGCCCAGCACCATGGCGTGGAGGCTGGCGTCGAGGAGTGCGGGATGCAGAGTATGCCCACCCGGATCAGTACCCGCAGGCAACTCCACCTCCGCATACGTCACATCCCCATCCCGCCACACCCCACGCAACCCACGAAACAACGGCCCATACACATAACCACGCGCCGCCAACCGCTCATAACAACCCGACACATCCACCGACACCGCACCCACCGGCGGCCACACCCCCAACACCGGCACCGACACCGGCACCGACACATCCGCACTCACCACACCCCCCGAAGACCCCACCCCCAAACGACCCGACGCATGACGCGACCACACCTCCACACCCTCACCCCGCGAATACACACCCACCTCACGCCCACCATCATCCCCAACACCACCCACCACCACCTGCAACTGAACACCCACACCCACCCCCAACACCAAAGGAACCTCCAACACCAACTCCTCCACACACCCACAACCCACCAACCCACCCGCATGCAACACCACATCCACCAACGCAGCCCCCGGAACCAACACCACCCCACCCACCGAATGATCCCCAAGCCACGACTGAACCCCCAACGACACCCGACCCGACAACACCACACCCTCACCCACCGCCAACTCCACCACCGCACCCAACAACGCATGCCCACCCGCCAACAAACCCACCGACCCCACATCACCCACACCACCCACACCCTCCAACCAAAAACGCTCACGCTGGAACGGATACGTCGGCAAATCAACCAACCGGCAACCATCCCCAGAAACGAAACCACTCCAATCGACCACCGCACCACCATGAACATGAACGTGAGCGAGAGCCTTCAACAGAGTCAGCAGCTGCGGGC
>NZ_JBHVWF010000283.1:0-3840 GCF_042882365.1 Streptomyces sp. NPDC058221
CCACAGGGCGCACGGCTGCCATCGACCGCCCGCCCCGTCGACCGGCCCTTCGGCCTGGGTGCCGCGCAGCATTCGGAGGAGAAGCCGGAGCGGTTCGGGCAGCGAAAGGCGTCGGCCGGCTGCCGGTGGCAGTAGCCTCCGGCCTGCCGCCCGGCCCTCGCCGGCCCGGGCCCGTCGGCGGAAGTCGTGGGCGTGGTCGTGTGCCCACCTGGCGAACGTCCTGGCCGGTTTGCCGGTGACCGGCTCCGCGGTCGGCATGTCGACCGGTGCCTCGGGCTCCCGCTTCTCGGAAGTGTCCGAAGGATCCATGCCGGCACCCGAGCAGTCCGCGAAGCCGAACAGGAAGTCGGCGTCGGCCGCCGCGCTAATCCGGGTGGGCGGCTGCCGGGACAGCGTCCTCGGCCAGCGCGCGGGTCAGCCAGCCGATCCAGAAGTTCTCCAGGTCGATGCCGCCCCGCAGCACCAGATGCCGCAGCCGGTCCTCCGGAGCGGTGCGCTCGGGCGGGAAGTCCCGCTCCTCGATCGCCAGATACTCCGCCAGCTGCTTTTGGTGCAGCGCCAGATGCCGGCGCAGCTCCGTCTCCAGGCCCGGGGCTCCGACGACCGCCGCCGCTCGCATCCGCAGCAGCAGCGGGTCGCGGACCTGCCTGGGATCCTCCGGGCGGGCCACCCAGGCGGACAGCGCTTCGCGGCCCGCCGGCAGCACCTCGTACTCCTTCTTCTGCCCCCGCGTGGGCTGCGCCGGTACGAGTGCCCTGATCTGTCCGGCCTGCTCCAGCTTTCCCAGCTCGCGATAGATCTGCTGATGCGTGGCCGACCAGAAGTAGCCGATCGACCGGTCGAACCTGCGGGTCAGCTCCAGCCCCGACGAAGGCTTTTCGAGCAGGGCGGTGAGGATCGCGTGCGGGAGTGACATGGGGTGCATCCTAAGGACGGCCGGACGAGCGGCCCGCGTCACGGGGCCGCTGGTCCGAGGCGCGCCCGGTCAGAGCGTGGCGGCGAGTTCCGTACCCTGACGGATCGCCCGCTTGGCGTCCAGCTCGGCCGCGACGTCCGCGCCGCCGATCAGATGTGCCGGGCGGCCCGCGGCGAGCAGTTGCTCGTACAGGTCGCGCCGGGGTTCCTGACCCGCACAGAGCACCACCGTGTCGACCGGCAGCAGCTGCTGTTCGCCGTCGACGGTGACGTGCAGGCCGTCGTCGTCGATCCGGTCGTAATGCACGCCCGCCAGCATGGTGACGCCGCGGTGCCGGAGTTCGGTGCGGTGGATCCACCCCGTTGTCTTCCCCAGCCCCGCGCCGACCTTGCTCGCCTTGCGCTGGAGCAGATGGACCGTGCGCGGTGCCTTCGGGCGCTCGGCGGTGCCCAGACCGCCGCGCTCCCGGTACTCGGTGTCGACTCCCCACTGCCGGAAGAAGGCCTCCGGGTCCAGACTCGCCGCGTCCCCGCCGTCGGTCAGGAACTCGGCCACGTCGAAACCGATACCGCCCGCCCCGACGAGAGCGACACGGTCTCCCACCGGCGCCCCGTGGCGCAGGACATCGAGGTAGCTGAGCACGCTCGGGTGGTCGACACCCGGGATCGCGGGGATGCGGGGGGTGACGCCGGTGGCCAGGACGATCTCGTCGAAGCCGTCGAGCTCGGCGGCGGTGGCAAGGGCGCCGAGCCGGAGCTCGACCTTCTCCTCCGCCAGCCGGGTACGGAAGTAGCGCAGTGTCTCGTTGAACTCCTCCTTGCCCGGGACCCGGCGTGCCACGTTGAGCTGCCCGCCGATCTCCCCGGCGGCGTCGAAGAGCGTCACCCGGTGCCCGCGCTCGGACGCCGTCACGGCACAGGCGAGCCCGGCGGGACCGGCGCCGACGACCGCGACCCGCTTGCGGGTCCTCGTCGGCGACAGCGTGAGTTCCGTCTCGTGGCAGGCGCGCGGATTGACCAGGCAGGAGGTGACCTGACCGCTGAAGATGTGATCCAGGCAGGCCTGGTTGCAGCCGATGCAGGTGTTGATCGCATCCGCCCGGCCCTCGCTCGCCTTCACGACGAAGTCGGGGTCGGCGAGGAACGGCCGGGCCATCGACACCATGTCCGCGCGGCCCGCCGCCAGCGCCTCCTCGGCGACCTCCGGGGTGTTGATCCGGTTGCTCGTCACCAGCGGTACGGAGACGGCGCCGCGCACCTTCTCGGTGACCCAGGTGAAGGCGCCCCGAGGTACCGACGTCGCGATGGTCGGGATGCGAGCCTCGTGCCAGCCGATTCCGGTGTTGATGATCGTCGCGCCGGCCGCCTCGATCTCCCGCGCGAGCCGCACGACCTCCTCCAGCGACGATCCGCCGGGCACCAGGTCCAGCATCGAGAGCCGGTAGATCAGGATGAAGTCGCTGCCGACCCGCTCCCGGACCCGGCGCACGATCTCGACGGGGAAGCGGATGCGGTTCTCGTACGAGCCGCCCCAGCGGTCGTCGCGGTGATTGGTCTCCGCGGCGATGAACTCATTGATCAGGTAGCCCTCGGATCCCATGATCTCGACGCCGTCATAACCCGCGCGCTGCGCCAGCGCGGCCACAGTGACGAAGTCCTCGACGGTCGACTCGACCTCGTCGTCGGTGAGCGCGTGCGGGGTGAACGCGCTGATCGGAGCCTTGAGCGCGCTCGGTGCCACCAGGCCGGGGTGGTGGGCGTAACGCCCGAAGTGCAGGATCTGCATGGCGATCCGGCCGCCCGCCTCATGCACGGCCGCGGTCACCTGCGCATGCTCGGCCGCCTCTGCCTCGGCGGTCATCTTCGCGCCGCCGGGAAAGGTGCAGCCCGCGTCGTTCGGCGCGATGCCGCCCGTGACCATGAGGCCCACACCGCCGCGGGCACGGGCGGCGTAGAACGCGGCCATGCGCTCGAAGCCGTGCTCCACCTCCTCCAGGCCGATGTGCATCGATCCCATCAGGACCCGGTTCGGGAGAGTGGTGAACCCGAGGTCGAGCGGGCTCAGCAGGTGCGGGTACGGGCTCATGCGGCGGCTCCTCGCGCAGTGTCGTCGCACCAGTTCTAGAGCACCGCGATGCCATTATGCAACAAGTTGCACAATGGCGTACGTCGCACTGTGTCACCGGTCACGTGCCGTCATGGCGGACCCGGACGGCCCAACAACGTGCCCCGTCGCGGCGCGGCGGCGCGGAGAGTGGATCCGTACCGCACCTCAGGCCCCTCCGTCCGCAGCGGGCCCCGAAACTCCCGGAGGCCCCCATGGGCAGCGTGAACCGTCGTGACCTCGGCCTGCTTCTCCTGCGTGTCGGTACCGGCGCGGTGCTGGCCGCGCACGGCAGTCAGAAGCTGGCCGGCTGGTTCGGCGGCGGAGGCATCGAGGGCACCACGGCCGCGATGGAGGCCATGGGCTTCCATCCGCCGAAGCACAGCGCGGTCGCGGCCGGGCTGGGTGAGGCGGGCGGCGGCGTACTGCTGGCCCTGGGCCTTGCCACCCCCGCGGCCGGGGCGGCAGCGGCCGGTGCGATGGCGGGGGCCGTGGCCGTCCACGCGCCTGCCGGCTTCTTCGCCCAGGGCGGGGGCTACGAATACCCGGCCTTCCTCGGCTTCACCGCTGCCGCGATCGGCCTGATCGGCCCCGGCCGCTACTCCGTCGACCACGCCACCTGCCACGCGTTCAACCAGCCCTGGACGGTGGCGCTCGCCTTCGCGGGCAGCGCGGCAGCCGCGGCCGTCGTCGTCGGCAAGCGGGCCAAGGGACAGGCTCCGGAGCCCGAGGAGTTCTGATCGGCCGAGGCCCGACGGATCCGCCGGGCCTCGGCGCGGAGAGCGGATACGAACGGGCCCCGGCGTCGGCTTGCCGGGGCC
>NZ_JBHVWF010000284.1:0-3838 GCF_042882365.1 Streptomyces sp. NPDC058221
GGGCTGGAGAGGTAAACGCCGCGGGGGCAGGGAGACAAACGCCGCAGGGGCAGGGAGGTAGACGCCCGAGGGGCTGGAGAGGGCTGGGAGGTAAGCGGCCCAGGGCCTGGGATGGCCAGGCGGCGCAGCGGCTGAAAGCCGACGCCGCCTACCGCCCGACCTCCTTCGTCACCAGGGCCACCGCCTCGTCCACGTCGTCCGTGACGTGGAAGAGCAGCAGGTCCTTCGCGGACGCCTTGCCCTGGGCGATCACCGTGTCGCGCAGCCAGTCGACCAGCCCGCCCCAGTACGCCGAGCCGAACAGCACGATCGGGAAACGGGTGACCTTGCCCGTCTGGACGAGCGTGAGCGCCTCGAAGAGCTCGTCCAGTGTGCCGAGCCCGCCGGGCAGGACCACGAAGCCCTGCGCGTACTTCACGAACATCGTCTTGCGGACGAAGAAGTAGCGGAAGTTGACGCCGATGTCGACGTGCGGGTTGAGGCCGGACTCGAAGGGCAGCTCGATGCCCAGGCCGACCGATACCCCGTTCGCCTCCCGTGCTCCCTTGTTCGCCGCCTCCATCGCTCCGGGGCCGCCTCCGGTGATCACCGCGAAGCCCGCCTCGACCAGCGCCCTGCCGATCCGTACCCCGGCCTCGTACTCCGGCGCGTCGGCCGGGGTCCTGGCCGAGCCGAAGACGCTGATGGCGCTCGGCAGTTCGGCCAGCGCCCCGAATCCCTCGACGAACTCCGACTGGATGCGCATCACCCGCCACGGGTCGGTGTGCACCCACTCGGAGTCGCCCTCGGAGTCCAGCAGCCGCTGATCGGTGGTGCCGGGCTGTACCTGGTCCCTGCGGCGCAGCACCGGGCCGAGCCGCTGTTCCTCGGGCCGCACCGCGCCCTCGGGAACCTCCGCGCCCTCAGGGATTCGCGCATCCTCGGGGTTGCCCATGACCTGCTCCCTCCGCCGACATCAGGGCCGCCCTGCGGCGCCCTGTCTCAGGCCAGCGTAGATCGCCGGAGGTTACGGGCAGGGGAATGCCGGAGGTCAGGTCGTGAGCCAGGAGCGGAGCCGGTCCTCGCAGTGGGTGATCCGCTCGACCGCCACGTGCTCGTTGCGCTTGTGCGCGAGAATCGGATCGCCGGGGCCGTAGTTCACGGCCGGGACGCCGAGTGAGCCGAAGCGCGACACGTCCGTCCAGCCGAACTTGGGCCGGGCGGTGCCGCCGACCGCGTCCATGAACGCCTTGGCCGCCGGGTGGGAGAGGCCGGGCATGGCCGCGCCCGAGTGGTCGTCGACGGTGAATTCGGCGACGCCGCAGCCGGCGAAGACCTCGTGGACGTGGGCCAGGGCCTCCTCGGCGCTCAGATCGGGGGCGTAGCGGTAGTTGACGACGACCGTGCAGGCGTCGGGGATGACGTTGTTGGCGACGCCCGCCTCGATCCGTACGGCGTTGAGTCCCTCGTGGAACTCCAGCCCGTCGATCACCGGCTTGCGCGGTTCGTACGCGGCGAGCCTTTCGAGGATGGGCGCGGCGGCGTGGATGGCGTTGGACCCCATCCAGCTGCGTGCGGAGTGTGCCCGCTCGCCCTCCGTACGGAGGAGGACCCGCAGGGTGCCCTGGCAGCCGCCCTCGACCTCTCCGTTGGAGCCCTCCAGGAGGACGGCGAAGTCGGCCGCCAGCCATTCGGGGTGGGCGTCGGCGATGTGTCCGAGGCCGTTGAGGTGCGCGGCGACCTCTTCGTTGTCGTAGAAGACGAAGGTGAGGTCGCGGTTGGGCTCGGGCACGGTCGCGGCGATCCGCAGCTGGACGGCGACGCCGGACTTCATGTCGGAGGTCCCGCACCCCCAGAGCAGGCCGTCGGCGTCGAGCCGGGACGGCACGTTGTCGGCGATCGGCACGGTGTCGATGTGCCCGGCGAGCAGGACGCGCTCACCGCGGCCCAGGTTCGTGCGGGCGACGATGTTGTTGCCGTGCCGGTCGACGGTCAGGTGCGGGAGGGGCCGCAGCGCCGTTTCGATGGCGTCCGCGAGGTCCTTCTCCTCCCCGCTGACCGAGGGGAAGTCGACGAGCCGTGCGGTGAGCGCGGGCCCGTCCAGGGTGAGGTCAAGGGTGCTTTCGGACATGGCTACGACCCTAATGCCTCGCGTACGGTGGCCCCGTGCCCCGGACCGATTCCACCGCCCGCCGACACACCGGCCGCAGCCGTCGCCTGCGCGTCTCGGCCGCCTTCGCCGTGCTCGTGGCAGTGGGCGGGTATCTGACCGTTCAGTACCTCACGGGCGGCAAGGGTTCCCAGCAGTGCACCGTCCGGTCGGCGGACGGTTCCTCCGGTGACGGGCGCACGTACCGGCTGAGTGCGGAGCAGGCGGCGAACGCCGCGACGATCTCGGCCGTCGGCACCACGCGCGGGATGCCGGAGCGTGCGGTGACGATCGCGCTGGCGACGGCTCTCCAGGAGTCCGGGCTGCGCAATCTCGAACACGGCGACCGGGACTCCCTCGGGCTGTTCCAGCAGCGTCCCTCGCAGGGCTGGGGCACCGGGAAGCAGATCCTGGACCCGGTGTACTCGGCCGGGAAGTTCTACCAGCACCTGGCCGAGGTTCCCGGTTACTCGCGGCTGCCGCTCACGGTGGCCGCGCAGCGCGTGCAGCGCAGCGGTTTCCCGCAGGCGTACGCGAAGCACGAGCCGGATGCCGCTCTGCTGGCTGCGGTACTGACCGGCCGGACGCCGGCCGGCCTGGAGTGTTCGCCGCCTCGGACCACGGCCGGGACGGGCGACGCGGCGAAGGTCGGGGCGGCGCTGGTCCGTTCCTTCGGCAAGGACGTCCTGCCGGCCGGGGACGCGGCGGAGAAGGTCGCCGCGACGGCGGGTGCGACGACTCAGGGCTCGCTCTCGGTGCCGGTGCGTTCCGGCGGCGCCACCGAGGAGGGCGGTGCCCCGCAGCGCGGCTGGGAGCTCGCGCACTGGGCGGTCGCGCAGTCCGAGGCGCTGGGTATCGACGAGGTCACCTATGCGGGCCGGGTATGGGCCGCCGGATCGGGCTGGCGGGCGGAAAGCGAGAAAACGGGCACCACAGAGGTCCGTATGCGCCTCGTGCATTAGTGCGGACAGTCCCCCGCACAGGGGGTCCGGGCATTCCCGGACCGGCCTCCGCACAGCGGTTCGCACGCCCCCTTCCATGACACCCAATTCCCGTGCGTGCGAAGAGAAGTGACGGTTCATCGGGAAGTCGTTGAATGCGTCGTCCGCCCGGGTTCCTCCGTTGCGGATTATGTGACGCATTACCGACTCTTTACATCGGTGCACCGCAACCTCCCCCGCCCCCACGACGGTTGTCATGGCGTCCGACCCACGGACAGCCAGATTTCACACCCCGTCGAAGGAGCATCATGTCCCTCCCCCTGACCCGTCGGATCGTCCGTACCGCGCTGCTGATCGCGGCGGGTGCGGCCCCCGTGGTCGGTGCGGCCGGCGCCGCAGGTGCCGCGGAGCTCCCGCAGGCTCCGGACCTCGGCGGTCTCACCGCCTCCGACGACGCCGGACTCGGCAAGACGGTCGACGGCGTGTCCCAGCAGGGCGCAGAGGCCGGCGGCAAGGTCGTCGGGACCACGCTGCCGGTGGCGAGCAAGACCCTCGGCGAGACGGGCGCCAAGGCCGCCCCCGCCGCCGTCCGGACCGTCGGCCAGACGACGAGCGGCGACGCGACCGACGTGCTCGGTGACGTCACCAAGGGCGGTCTGCCCACCGACAGCCTCGGCGGCCTGCCCACCCAGGGCCTGCCGCTCGGCTGATCCACGCCACGCCCGATGACAGACGCGTGGGGGCCTGAGGAGTGCGCACTCCTCAGGCC
>NZ_JBHVWF010000285.1:0-3830 GCF_042882365.1 Streptomyces sp. NPDC058221
TGACCGGCCGGGGGTGGGGGGGGATCGCGACCCACCGCCCCCCGGGCCGGGCGCGGACTGCGCCGGGCGGGCGCCAGTCCGGAGCCGGCCGGGGCGGTGCCGCCGGGGACCGGCCGCACCGGACTCCCCGGGATCGGCTCTACCGGATCGGAGCGACGGCCGGGGTGTCGATGACCAGGGCAACCGTCGTCGGCTCGCTGCCGGAGTCGCTGTCCTCGTCGAAGTCGTCACTGGCGATGGCCCAGATGATCAGGCCGAGAAACGCCGCACTGACGGCGATGCCGATCGAGCCGAGGATGATGCCGGCCAGCGCCATCCCTCCGTTGTCGGCCTCGCCCCGGCGGACCCGGCCGCGGCCTATCAGCCCGAAGATCAGCGCGAGGACGCCCAGGATGATGCCGAGGCCGTACATGCAGAAGCCGGCCACCGCGATGATGCCCAGCACCATGGAGGCGATGCCCAGCCCGTTCGCGGGCTGGGGGCCCCAGGCGTTCTGGCCGTAGCCGGGGTAACCCGGGTAGCCCGGGTACGCGCCGTACTGGGGTCCAGGTGCGGCCGGATAGCCGTACTGGCCGCCGGGCTGCGGCGGCGGCGCGGGGTAGCCGTACTGGCCGGCGTGCTGCGGGGGTTGCTGACCCGGCCCGTTCGGCCCGACCGGCGGAGGCGGAAGGGTCCCCGGGCCGTGCCAGTCGCCGGGGCCCGGCGGCTGCCCGGTGTCGGGACCGGAGCCGAAGCCGGCTGTGGGCCCCGTGCCGGCGCCCGGCTGCCCGGCCGCATCCTGGACGGGGCCCGGTCCGGCGTTCGGCATCGAGGTGACGGTCTGCTGGTCGTGCACAGCCGGCGGGCCGGCGTCACCGGGATTCTTCTTGTCCAGCGGCACCCTGTTGTCCGGCGGAGCCCACGGATCGCGCGGCGCGGCCCCGTCCGCGGGCTGCTCTGTGTTGTCTGACATGGGCCTCCCCCATCGTGATGCCCGTCATGCTACGGGCCGCCCCCGTCCTACGATGACTTCCGTCCCCTGCCCGGTTCCCACACCATTGCGGGCCCCGCTCCACCCCATGCCCCGGAGGATCCGATGACCGATCTGCACCCCTTCATCACGGGGCTGCCCAAGGCCGAGCTCCATGTCCACCACGTCGGGTCGGCCTCGCCCCGTATCGTCGCCGAGCTGGCCGCGCACCACCCCGACTCCAAGGTCCCCACCGCCCCCGAGGCGCTGGCCGACTACTTCACCTTCACCGACTTCGGCCACTTCATCGACGTCTACCTCTCGGTCGTGGACCTGATCCGCACCCCGGAGGACGTCCGGCTGCTGACCTTCGAGGTCGCCCGGGACATGGCACGGCAGAACATCCGCTACGCGGAACTGACCGTCACCCCCTTCTCCTCGACCCGCCGCGGCATTCCGGAGCAGGGCTTCATGGAGGCCATCGAGGACGCCCGCAAGGCGGCCGAGGCCGAACTCGGGGTGGTGCTGCGCTGGTGCTTCGACATCCCCGGTGAGGCCGGGCTCGAAGCCGCCGAGGAAACCACCCGGCTCGCCGTGGACCTGCGGCCGGAGGGGCTCGTCTCGTTCGGCCTCGGCGGCCCGGAGATCGGTGTGGACCGCCCTCAGTTCAAGCCGTACTTCGACCGTGCCATCGCCGCGGGCCTGCACTCGGTGCCGCACGCCGGGGAGACCACCGGGCCCGGGACGGTCTGGGACGCGCTGACCTATCTGCGCGCCGAGCGCATCGGCCACGGCACCAGCTCCGCCGGGGACCCGAAGCTCCTGGACCACCTCGCGGAGCACCGCATCGCCCTGGAGGTCTGCCCCACGTCGAACATCGCGACGCGCGCGGTGGCGGACATCGAGGAGCACCCGGTCCGGGAGATGGTGAAGGCCGGTGTGCTGGTCACGGTCAACAGCGACGACCCGCCCATGTTCGGCACCGACCTCAACAACGAGTACGCGGTGGCGGCCCGACTCCTCGGCCTCGACGAGCGGGGCCTCGCCGCGCTCGCGAAGAACGCCGTCGAGGCGTCCTTCCTCGACCCGGCCGGCAAGCGCACCCTGTCCGACGAGATCGACACGTACACGACGAGCTGGCTGGAGGGCACCGGCCGGTGACCCCGGCGGTGACAATGGCCCCATGGCCACCCCAGTCACCGCTGTCGCCCACCGCGGCGATCCGTACCGTGTCCGCGAGAACACCCTCCCCTCGATCCGCTCCGCCATCGAACGGGGGGCGGACGCGGTCGAAATCGATGTCCGGGTCACCCGCGACGGTGTGCCGGTCCTGCTGCACGACGCCACCCTGGAGCGGCTGTGGGGTCATGACCTGCGGCTGGACCGGCTGACCCACAAGGAGCTGACCGAGCTGACGGCGGGCGGTGTGCCGACCCTGCGCGCGGCCCTGCTCGCCGTCGGGGCGCACCGCGTCATGGTCGATCTGCCGGGCTCCACCGAGGACTCGGTGCGCAGGACCGTCGGTGTCGTCCGGGAGTGCGGGGCCGGTGAGCGCGCCTACTACTGCGCCGGGCCCGGGACCATGCTGCGGGTACGGGCTGCCGATCCGTCCGCCGAGATCGCGATGACCTGGACGACCCTCGCACCGCCGCGGGCCGCTCTGCTGGACGCGGTGCGGCCGCGGTGGCTGAACTACCGGTTCGGCCTGGTGAGCCGGGAGCTGACGGACCGCAACCACCGGGACGGGCTGCTGGTCTCGGCCTGGACGGCGGACACCGGGCGCACCATGCGCCGGCTGATCCGGCGGGGCGTGGACTCCATCACCACCAACCGGATCGATGTGCTGCACACCCTGATCGCCAACTCCGCGGCCGATGCCGCACCTTGATCGGTCCGGCATCATGGTCATACCTCATCGTCCCGATGCCAGGCCCGGCACCAGAGGAGCAGACGTGTCCGTCCCCCGCAGCAACGCCCTTCCCGCCCGCGTCCGTTCCGATGTCGCCCACAACGCCCGGGTCTGGAACTACTGGCTCGGCGGCAGGGATCACTTTCCGGTGGACCGGGCCGTCGGCGACCGGGTCACCGGCATGTATCCGCGCATCGGGGAAGTGGCCAGGGCCGACCGGGCGTTCCTGGGCCGGGCGGTCCGCTGTCTGGCCGGTGACGCGGGCATCGGACAGTTCCTGGACATAGGCACCGGTCTGCCGACCGCGGACAACACCCATGAGGTCGCCCAGCACACCGCGCCCGACGCCCGCGTCGTGTACGTCGACAACGACCCGATCGTCCTGGCGCACGCCCGTTCGCTGCTGACCAGCTCCCCGGAGGGCGCGACCGAGTACATCGACGCGGACGCCCGCCACCCGCAGGAGATCCTGCGGGCCGCCCGGCGGACGCTCGACCTGGAGCAGCCGGTCGCGGTGATGCTCCTGGGCATCCTCAACTTCGTCCTCGACACGGACGAGGCGCTGCGCATCGTGCGGCAGCTGATGGACGCGGTGCCCTCGGGCAGCTATCTGGTCCTCACCCACCCCACGCTGGAGCTGGGCGGCGAGGGCAACGAGGCGGCGATGCGGTTCTGGAACGAGAACGCGACGCCGCCGATCACCGCCCGCAGCCGCTTCGAGTTCGCCGCGTTCCTGAGCGGTCTCGACCTGGTCGAGCCCGGCATCGTCTCGTGCGCGAGCTGGCGTCCCGCGCCCGGCACCCGGGCCGCCGATGTGGCCCAGTTCGGTGCGGTGGCGCGGAAGCGCTGACCCGGCCATCCCGAGGGGCCGCCCGGGTGCGGGGGGGGGTAGGCGGCGGGCCGGGGGCCGGGGCGGGGGGTATAGCCCCCCTGGGGGGGTGCTTAATGGCCCCCACGCAGCCCGCCGGGGCG
>NZ_JBHVWF010000286.1:0-3742 GCF_042882365.1 Streptomyces sp. NPDC058221
GTGCTGCGACATCCCGCTCATCTGTGTCGTGCAGACCCATCCCGAGAGTCAGGTGAGGTGGTCCCGGCTCGTACTCAACCTGTCGCCGACGCCGGGCACGACGATCGCGGACATGTCGCCGGTGCTGGTCGAGGGGGAGGTCCCGCAGGAGATCGAGACCACGCTGGGCGCGAACCTCAGCTTCAGTGTGTCCGGAACGCCACTGGGGTTCGAGGCCGGTCCGCAGGTCGTGCGCCGCCGCACTGTGTACTGCCCGCGGATCACGTCGTCGGGGATCGGCCTCACGACGGCGTACTGGGACTTCCGGGCATCCGGCCAGGAGTTTCTGCATGTCAACGAGGAGTTGCGGCTGCTCGTCCGGGCTCCCGCCGGCCGGCCGGTGGACGCCCGGGTGACGCTGCGGGCACGAGTGCTGCCGCGCGGGGTCGGCCGCATCGTCCGGATGTCGGGCAAACTCGGCAGGCTCGACGGGCTGTGCCGGCTCGGGTGACCCGGTACTGCGCAGGTGCGGTGACCGAGCAGGACGCGGCCGCCCGCGGGTCCCGCCGGGCAGCCGCCCGGCGGGACCCGTGGTGTCAGGCCGGGGGTGCGCTGTCGCTGGTGGACACGTGCACGTGGTCGACGACGAGTTCCTTGGGGAAGGTGGTGTTGCCGTCGGGGTCGCCGGGCCAGTAGCCGCCGACAGCCAGGTTGAGGATGAGGAAGAAGGGCTTGTTGAAGGCCCAGGGGTTGCCGCCGGTGTCGGCGGGGGTGCGGGTCTGGTAGACGTTGCCGTCGACGGACCAGGTGACGGAGTCGGGTGCCCAGTCGATGGCGAAGGTGTGGAAGTCGTCGGAGAAGGCCTTGCCGTCCGGGAGGGTGTATCCGGCGCCGATGCCGGCGGATCCGGAGTAGCCCGGGCCGTGCAGGGTGCCGTGGACGGTGCCGGGTTCGAAGCCGACGTTCTCCATGACGTCGATCTCACCGGAGTTGGGCCAGCCGACCTGTCCGATGTCGTCGCCGAGCATCCAGAAGGCGGGCCACATGCCCTGGCCGCTCGGGACCTTCATCCGGGCCTCGACATGACCGTAGGTCTGGGTGAACTTGCCCGAGGTGTTCAGCCGTGCCGAGGTGTACTCGCAGGTGCCGTACCAGCACTGGTAGTTGTTCGGGTTCTCCTTGCGTGCGGTGATGACGAGATGGCCCTGGCCGTCGAGCGCGGCGTTGCTGTTGCCCGCCGTGTAGTACTGCCGCTCGTGGTTGTCGACGTTGTCACCGGTCTCGATCTGCCACTTGCTGCCGTCCACGGCGGAGCCCGCGGCACCGTCGAAGTCGTCGGTGAAGGACGCCGCGGCGGTGGACGACTGGGCGGCGCCCGATCCCTGCGTGGGGCCGGGCATCGCGGGGGCGCCGGAGGCGAGGCTGGACGAGGCCGTGACAAGGGCGAGCACCGAAAGCGCGGACACCAGGAGGCGCCTGGTCAGGTGGGGGGAACTCATGGGGTTTCCTTTCCGTACAGGACGGAGGAAAAGTGACTCACCATGCATATGACAAGTGGGGGCATGGCGGCCACGTGGGGGAGTGGAGGCCTTAGTTCACTAGGTGATTTAAGAAGTGAACCAAGGGCATGTCAAGGCTCTGGTACGGACCACAGTTCTTGCACGCATGGTGCACGTGCGGCATCCACTGCCCCTACGGCCGGTCGTCAGTGCTCCGGCCCCGGTACGAGCGGCCGGCCGCAGCGCAGGTTCCACCGCCCCGACCTGCCGCTGATCTCCGTGACCGTCAGCGGCGCCACGTCCAGCCGCCAGAACGTCTCCGGCGGGAGGGCCAGCGCGTGCACGATCGCGGCCCGGATCACCGCGGGCTCGGTCACTCCCAGCACCCGCCCGGCGGCACCGCCCTGCAAGGAGTCGAGCCACTGGCCCGCGCGGCCGCACAACTCCAGCAGCGACTCGCCCCCGTGCGGGGCGGCGGACGGATCCCTCATCCAGGCCGCCACCCACTCCGGCTCGTCCGCACTCACGTCGGTGAGCCGGGCACCGGACCAGCGCCCCATCTCCCAGTCCCGCAGGGCATGTTCGACCCGGCCGGCCCGGAGTCCGAGTGCGTCCGCAGTGGCCGCGCAGCGGTGTGACGGCCCGCGCAGGAACCGGTCCGCGGCCGGCACCGTGCCCGCGGCGGCCCGGGCCTGCCGCAGCCCGGCGTCGTCGAGCGGCGCGTCACCGGCGAACCGGGCCTCCCGCAGCGCGGCGTTCATCGCCGGTGAGATCAACATCACCCGTACCGTCATAACCGCTCTCAACTCCCTGAACTGTGACCACTTGGCCAAGCACACCACGCCATCCGAGGCCACCGGTGCCCCCGATGGCGCCATGGCGGCACCCGCGCCCAGGCGGTATGGTCTCGACGACATGACGAGGGTGTGACGGAAGTCCGGTGAGAATCCGGCACGGTCGCGCCACTGTGAACCCGTACCTGTGCGGGAAGTCAGACCCAGCACCTTCGTCTCAGGCACCACGATCGGGACGCGTGTTCCCTCAGGAGGTTCTGCCATGGCACAGACTGCTGCCCCCACCACCGGCGCACCCGCCATCACTCCCATCTCGCTCAAGGCCATTGCCCCTTGGGCGGTCTTCTTCGGCATCGTCATGCTGATCCTGCTGTACTTCGTCGGCGCGGAGCAGGGCGCCACCTCCGTCATCTCGGGTACGGGCGTGCACGAGTGGGTTCACGACGGCCGTCACCTGCTCGGTTTCCCCTGCCACTGACCCATCGGGCTGATCCAGGGGAATCCCTCATGAACTCCATATCTGTCAGAGCTCTGTTGGTCCGCGGCATGCTGGCCGGCCTCGTCGCGGGCGCGCTCGCGCTGGTCGTCGCCTACTGCCTCGGCGAGTCCCGGGTGGACGCGGCCATTGCACTCGAAGAGGCGCACAGCCACGACCACGGCGGCGGCGAGGAACTCGTCAGCCGCACCATGCAGTCCACCGCGGGCCTCGCCACCGGCGTACTCGTCTTCGGGGTGGCCATCGGTGGCATCGCCGCGCTCGTCTTCTGTTACGCGCTCGGCCGGACGGGCCGGTTCGGCCCGCGGGCCACGGCCGCGTTGATCGCGGGAGCGGCCCTGCTGACCGTGTACATCGTGCCGTTCCTCAAGTACCCGGCGAACCCGCCGGCTGTCGGTAACCCCGACACCATCGGCAAACGCACCACGCTGTTCTTCCTGATGGTCGCCCTCAGTGTGCTGCTGGCCGTCGCCGCCGTCATCATCGGCAAGCGGCTGGCTCCCCGCCTGGGTGCCTGGAACGCGACGATCGCCGCGGCGGCCGGCTACGTACTGCTGATCGGCCTGGCCTATGCCTTCCTGCCCTCGTCCAACGAGGTCGGAAAGGACTTCCCGGCCACCCTGCTGTGGCAGTTCCGGCTGGCCACGCTCGCGGTCCAGATCACGCTCTGGACCGCCTTCGGGCTGGTTTTCGGCTACCTCACGGAAAGGCTGCTGGTGCCGAAGGAGGAAGCAGTCCCGGCAGGGAGTCGAACGGCGAACCGAACGGTCACGACCGCAGGCTGACCGGTACGGGCTGACTGGCGTGGGCGCGTGCGGCGGTTGCACTTCGTGCTCGCCGCACCCGCGCATTCGATACCGCCGTCGGGCAGGACCGGGACAGACGGCAGAACCCGCAGGAGTTTCCCCGCGGGTTCTGCCGTCTGTCCCCGTCCTAGGGCGCGGCCCCGACCAAATCCGGCCCGGCAGACCAGT
>NZ_JBHVWF010000287.1:0-3555 GCF_042882365.1 Streptomyces sp. NPDC058221
ACTTCTGCGCGGCGCGGCTGCGGCGCATCAGCAGCCCGCCACCGAGGACCATCGCGGCGCTGGCGCCACCCGCGATGCCCAGGTTGCCGTTGGCACCGGTGTGCGCCATCGTCGGCGGCTTGTGGTGCTTGGGCGGGGTGTGGTGCCAGGCGTGGGTCGGGGGGTTGTGCGGGTGCCAGGTGTGCGTCGGCGGGTTGTGCGTCGGCGGGTTGTGGGTGGGCGGGTTGTGGTGGTGGCTGGGAGGGCAGTTGTGGTCGTGGTGGTGCTTCGGGGGCTTGGTCGGCTTCGGCGGGTTGTGGTGGTGGCCCGGCGTGCAGGCGCAGTCGTGGTCGTGGTGGTGCGTCGGCGGCTTGTGCGGCTTCGGGGGCTTGGTGTGCGTCGGGGGCTTCGGGGTGTCGCCCCCGCCCGACTCGTTCTCGCACTTGTTGCCGAAGGCCGGGTTCAGCAGGCCCACCACGTCGACCGTGTTGCCGCAGACATTGACCGGGACGTCGACCGGAGCCTGGATCAGGTTGCCCGACAGCACGCCGGGGGAGTTGGCGGCGACACCATCGGCGTCCGCGCCCTGGGCGTCGCCGGTCTTGGAGCCGCCGCCCTCGTTCTCGCACTCGTTGCCGAACGCGGGGTTCAGCGCACCGATCACGTCGACGGTGTTGCCGCAGAGGTTGACCGGCACGTGCACCGGCACCTGTACGGCATTGCCCGAACCGACCCCGGGGGAGCCGATGGCGGCACCGTCGGCCGAGGCGTCCGCGAACGCGTAGCCGCCGGAGGCGGTCAGGATGCCTGACGCCGCCGCCATGACGAGCACGCTCTTACTCAAGGCTTTTCGCATGGTTGCCCTTCCTTAGGACATTTCGCGCGGGCGTATTGCCCGCAGTTCATTCATCAGCCGGCGCAGCAACCGTCGGGCGTGCCAGTTCTGCTGGGTGGGCGGCCCGTCGGGCGGGCTTGACTTCACCCATAACGACGCTCACGTGACCGGGAAACGTGGAACCCGTGAAAATCCTGTGACCACCCGGACGGACTACGCATGCGCGTTCGCATTCAGGGTTCGGGATATTCCGATGTGCCCGACTCCGGTCGGTGCAGGGGCTGTTGAGGCTTAAAACAATTGATTCGGGCGCCAGAAGCGCTGTGGACCTTCCGGCGTCTTTCGTACGGGCGTCCGCGAAGCCCCGGCATTCGGGTGAATGGAGATAACCAAACGTCCGGCAGCGAGTTGGTCAGTGCGCTCCGGTACGGGGCATCCAGTACGAGAAGGGTTCATCGTGATCAAGAAGGTCCTGGCTACGGGTGCCGTTGCCGCCTCCATCCTCGGTCTCGGCGCCGCGCAGGCGATGGCCATCGGCAACGACGGCGGCACCACGTCGGTCAACGGCAACGGAGCCTCGCAGTCGTTCGGCAACGCCGAGACGCACGGCGACGGCAGCCCCCAGTTCGGTCTGGTCCAGGGTTCGCTGAACAAGCCCTGCATCGGCCTGCCGGCCAAGGCCAACGTCGGTTCGCTGGTCGGCGTCGTGCCGGTCGCGGTCCAGGACATCAACGTCCTGTCCTCGCCGCAGAACCAGCAGTGCACCGAGAACTCCACCCAGGCCAAGGGCGACGAGCCGCTGTCGCACATCCTGGACGGCATCCCGGTCCTCTCCGGCAACGGTGCCGGCAACAGCTGATCCAGCTGTGCTCAGGCCCGGGCCGCCGGCGTTCCTCCTCCGAGCGGCCCGGGCCTGCTGCTGCCCTCCGGGGGCCTGCCCGTGGACGGTCCGGTGATCGCGACGGTGACGTCGCGTGACCGGAACTGCGTCATTCGGGCGGACTTTGAGGAATCTTCACCTCGAACAGTTTCGCTTACCGTCTTAAATCGTTACGAATTACAACGGCGGAGTTACGAGTGATCGGAACCCGCGCTCGTGCGGCACGAAATTCGTCGCCGCTGCGGACTCCGTCGAAGAAAGGGTTGAAAGTGAAGTACACCAAGATCGCCGCCATCGCCGCCGGAACCCTCATGGCGATGGGCGCCGCTGCCCCGGCGTTCGCCGACTCCGGCGCCGAGGGTGCGGCCGTGGGCTCCCCGGGCGTCCTGTCCGGCAACGTCGTCCAGGTCCCGGTCCACGTGCCGGTCAACGTGTGCGGCAACACCGTGAACGTGATCGGTCTGCTGAACCCGGCCTTCGGCAACACCTGCGTCAACGCCTGATCGCTGTATCGCTGAGCCCGTCTCGGCGCCGGTCTGCCCCGGATCGCATCTGTTGCGATCCGGGGCTTTCCTCTTTACTGCGTTCTCCGTCCCGGGAGTTCGCGGCCCTGCCCGGATGCGGCGAAAAGGCTGAGGCCTCTTCGCCGGCCCGGGGCGCGGAGCGCCGGCGGCTGGGGGCGGACATCCGGGCGGGCGCGCGGGACGGAGCACCGACAGTGCACCACCGATATGCGCTCGCTGTCCCGTAGTCGCACCCGATTCAGTGATTAGTCATGCAATCGATCGAGTTCCCCGGCAAGTGGTTCCGAGAAAAGCCGAAAGCTCCAGTTGCCCGGCCGCTATCGGGTCGTTAGCCAGGGGGAAAGCGGCAGAAGTCACAGCTAAAGAAGGCTGGATGCGGCGCGGGGACGCGACCGAAACAGCTGCCGCTGCAGAAGGGAACCTGAAAGTGAAGTACGCGAAGACTGCTGCGTTCGTTGCCGGTTCCGTGGTTGCTCTCGGAACGGCTGCTCCCGCCTTCGCCGTTACCACCGCCACGGCTCCGAACTTCAGCCTCGACGGCGGTGTCAACCAGGTGGTGGCGGCTGCCCCGCAGGCCGTCGACCCGGTCGTCGACACCGTCGGCGGCGCCGCCGACGCGCTGCAGAAGGACGGCACCGTCACCAAGGTCGCCGACCAGGCCACCGGTGCGGCGAAGAGCGCGGCCCCGCTCGTGGGCGGGCTCCCGGTCGGCGGCTGACCCGTCCCCGGACGGCAGTTCCCGTTCCGAAGCGTTCCGCGTCGCTCCGGCGACTCCACGTCCTGTGTACATGCGGACGACGGAATCACCGTTCGAGTGAAGCGCCACAACCATTCCCGCCGCCACGAGTTGATCAAGACGCTCGGGACAGGCGGGCAACAGAGAACCCCAGAAGGGCTATTTCATGATCAAGAAGATTATGGCCTCGGCAGCCGTCGCTGCTTCCATCGTCGGCGTCTCCGCCGCGGTGGCTCCCTCGGCCATGGCGATCGGCAATGACCAGGGCACCACCACGGTCAACGGCAACGGTGCCGCGCAGTCCTACGGCAACTCCGCCACCCACGGTGACTGGAGCCCGCAGTTCGCGCTCATCCAGGGCTCGCTGAACAAGCCCTGCATCGCCCTGCCTGCCAAGGTCAACGCCGGTTCGCTGCTCGGTGTCGTGCCGGTCTCGGTCCAGGACCTCAACGTCCTGTCCTCGCCGCAGAACCAGCAGTGCACCGAGAACTCCACCCAGGCCAAGGGTGACGAGGCTCTGTCGCACATCCTCGACGACATCCCGGTCCTCTCCGGCAACGGTGTCGCCAACGACTAGCAGTTCCCGTTCGACCCGTGGGGC
>NZ_JBHVWF010000288.1:0-3480 GCF_042882365.1 Streptomyces sp. NPDC058221
GCCATGGGCCCACCCCGGCCCGTCGTCGTACGACAGGAGAGACACAAGGTGCAGTTGGTAGTCGCGCGGATCGGTCGCGCCCACGGCATCAAGGGCGAGGTCACCGTCGAGGTGCGCACGGACGAGCCGGAGCTCCGGCTCGGACCGGGTGCCGTACTGGCCACCGAGCCGGCCTCCACGGGACCGCTGACGATCGAGACGGGCCGGGTGCACAGTGGCCGGCTGCTGCTGCGTTTCGAGGGCGTACGGGACCGCACGGCCGCCGAGGCGCTGCGCAACACGCTGCTGATCGCCGACGTCGACCCGGAGGAGCTCCCGGAGGACCCGGAGGAGTTCTACGACCATCAGCTGATGGACCTGGACGTGGTTCTCGCCGACGGCACCGAGATCGGCCGGATCACCGAGATCACGCACCTGCCGTCCCAGGACCTCTTCATCGTGGAGCGTCCCGACGGCAGCGAGGTGATGATCCCGTTCGTGGAGGAGATCGTCTCCGAGATCGACCTGGAGGAACAGCGTGCGGTGATCACCCCGCCGCCGGGCCTGATCAACGAGAGCGAGGCGGTCGTGGTCTCCTCGCGCGACGAGGAGTCCGCAGCCCCCGATGACGGTTCCGGGGCGGGCACCGCCGAGTCCGGGGACGACGACTGATGCGGCTCGACGTCGTCACGATCTTCCCCGAGTACCTGGAACCGCTGAACGTCTCGCTCGTCGGCAAGGCGCGCGCCCGCGGCCGGCTCGGCGTGCAGGTGCACGATCTGCGGGAGTGGACGTACGACCGCCACAACACGGTCGACGACACCCCCTACGGTGGCGGCCCCGGCATGGTCATGAAGACCGAGCCCTGGGGCGACGCGCTGGACGAGATCCTGGCGGACGGCTACGAGTCCGGGGCGCACTCCCCGGTGCTGGTGGTTCCGACGCCGAGCGGCCGGCCGTTCACCCAGGAGCTCGCCGTCGAGCTGTCCGAGCGGCCCTGGCTGGTCTTCGCCCCGGCCCGATACGAAGGCATCGACCGGCGGGTGACCGAGGAGTACGCGACCCGGATGCCGGTCGTCGAGGTCTCCATCGGCGACTACGTGCTGGCCGGCGGGGAAGCCGCGGTGCTGGTGATCACGGAGGCGGTGGCCCGGCTGCTGCCCGGCGTGCTCGGCAACGCCGAATCGCACCGGGACGACTCCTTCGCCCCCGGCGCGATGGCCGATCTGCTGGAGGGGCCCGTCTACACCAAGCCGCCCGAGTGGCGCGGCAGGGGAATCCCGGACGTACTGCTCAGCGGCCACCACGGCCGCATCGCGCGCTGGCGCCGGGACGAGGCCTTCCGCCGTACCGCCCTCAACCGGCCCGATCTGATCGAGCGTTGCGAGGCGGCGGGCTTCGACAAGAAGGACCGCGAGATGCTCTCGATCATGGGCTGGTCGCCGGAGCCCGGCGGCCGATTTTGGCGCAGGCCCGACGCCGTGGAAGAATAGGCCGCTGCTGTACGTCCGACGCGCGCCCCTGCCACAGGGGGAACGACGCCCGCCCGACGCGATCAGCACCCCGAACTCATCACTCTCCCGTCGATGACCTGTGGCATCGGCGAAGAAAGCAGACATCATGACTTCCCTGCTCGATGGCGTCAACGCCGCATCGCTGCGTACCGACGTCCCGGCGTTCCGCCCCGGCGACACCGTCAACGTCCACGTGCGCGTGATCGAGGGCAGCCGCTCCCGTATCCAGCAGTTCAAGGGCATCGTCATCCGCCGCCAGGGCGCGGGCATCGGCGAGACCTTCACGGTCCGCAAGGTCTCCTTCCAGGTGGGCGTCGAGCGCACCTTCCCGGTGCACAGCCCGATCTTCGAGAAGATCGAGATCGTCACCCGCGGTGACGTCCGTCGCGCCAAGCTGTACTTCCTCCGTGAGCTGCGCGGCAAGGCCGCGAAGATCAAGGAGAAGCGCGACCGCTGAGCTGGCTCCCAGGTCCACAGCACGGCCGGATAAGCTCTGGCCCCGATGGACACGGACGCAGGACCCACGGAGCGCGACCGCTCCTCCGCAGCCCCTCAGGGGCCGGAGGAGGGGTCGCGCTTTTCGCGTATCCCGCACCGTTTCGCCGCCTCCATGTCGTGGCGGCGCACCCTCGCGCTCGGTGCCGTCTGCGCGGTCTTCGTACTGCTCCTCAGCACCTTCGTGGTGCAGCCCTTCCTGATTCCCAGCAGCTCGATGGAGTCCACGCTGCAGGTTGGGGACCGGGTGCTCGTCAACAAACTGGCGTACCGTTTCGGCTCCGTACCCGGGCGTGGCGACGTGGTGGTCTTTGACGGCACCGGCTCCTTCATGCAGGAGGCGCCGCAGGAGAACCCCGTCACCGGGCTGCTGCACGGGGCGGCGGCTTCCCTGGGGCTCGCGGAGCCGGCCGAGACCGACTTCGTGAAGCGGGTGGTGGGCGTGGGGGGCGACCGGGTGGTCTGCTGCGACAAGCGGGGGAGGGTCGAGGTGAACGGCCGTCCCCTGGACGAGGACTACCTGTTCGCGGGTGACGCACCGTCCCGGGCGCCCTTCGACATCGTCGTGCCGGACGGCTCGCTCTGGATGATGGGCGATCACCGCAGCCGGTCCCGCGACTCCCGTGACCACCTCGGTGAACCCGGGGGCGGCATGGTGCCCGTCGACCAGGTGATCGGCCGGGTCGACTGGTTCGGCTGGCCGCTGGGGCGGCTGGGCTCCCTGCCGGGCACCGCGGCTTTCGACGGCATACCGGCGCCGGGCGCGACGCATGGGTAACCACGGGCGGCGGCACCGTGCCGCCGGTCCCGGAGCGGAGCTGCCCACCGACACCGGGCCCGCGGCTGCCCGCTCGCTGCCCACCCGGGCGGAGCGGCGCAAGCTGGCCCGCAAGGTGAAGCGGAAGCGGCGCAGATCCGCTGTGAAGGAGATACCCCTCCTCATCACCGTCGCGCTGCTGATCGCGCTGGTCCTCAAGACGTTCCTGGTGCAGGCCTTCGTGATCCCGTCGGGATCCATGGAACAGACCATCCGGATCGGTGACCGGGTCCTGGTGGACAAGCTGACGCCCTGGTTCGGCTCCCGGCCGCAGCGCGGGGACGTGGTCGTGTTCAGCAACCCCTCCGACTGGCCGCCGCCGAATCCGGTGACGGCGAAGGAGTCGCCTGTCGTCATCAAGCAGGTGAAGGAGGTGCTGACCTTCATCGGGCTGCTGCCGTCCGACGACGAGCAGGACCTCATCAAGCGGGTGGTCGCCGTCGGCGGTGACACCGTCAAGTGCTGCGACAAGGACGGCCGGCTGATGGTGAACGGCCAGGCGGTCGACGAGCCCTATCTTTTTCCCGGCAATCCCCCCTCCACGATCAAATTCGAGGTAAAGGTTCCCGCCGGACGAATCTTCGTGATGGGCGACCATCGCTCCAATTCCGCCGATTCACGTTTCCATCTGGACAAGACGGCCGACGGCACGGTTTCCGAGGATGCCGTAGTGGG
>NZ_JBHVWF010000289.1:0-3463 GCF_042882365.1 Streptomyces sp. NPDC058221
CCCCTTAACCCCCGGCGGCGCCCGTCCCGGCGCGGCGGGTTTTGGGGGCGGGGCGCGTGGCGGGGGTCACCCCGGCTGCCGCCTCCGTCCTCCATCGCCGGACGGGCTTGATTTCGCTACGCCGCGCGACGGCCTCGCGCGGGCGCACCGCTGCGGCCGGAACCGCCGGAGCGACCCGCACCACCGGCACCGGCGCCTCCGGCGCCCCCGGCGCCGGACCCGCGCCGGCCACGCCCACGCGTGCCCGAACGGAAACCGCCGCCGGTACCGGACCCGCCGGACCCCGCACCCCCGCCGGACCGCGTACGCGGCTTCGGCTGGGTCGGCTGCGGGACCTCGACCACGATGGCGACACCGGACGGCTCGCGTGCCCCGGTGATCCGGGTGAGCTCCTCGTCGGTGGACTTGATCCGGGTGGTGCGCGGCGCGATGCCGGCGTCCTGCATCAGCCGGGTCATCTCCCGCTTCTCCTCGGGCAGCACCAGCGTGACGACGCTGCCGGACTCCCCGGCGCGCGCCGTGCGCCCGCCGCGGTGGAGGTAGTCCTTGTGGTCGACGGGCGGGTCCACGTTGACGACCAGGTCGAGGTCGTCGACATGGATGCCGCGCGCCGCCACGTTCGTCGCGACGAGCGCGGTGACCTGGCCGGTCTTGAACTGGTCCAGGGTCCGGTTGCGCTGCGGCTGCGAGCGCCCGCCGTGCAGGGCGGCCGCCCGTACACCGCTGGCGAGCAGCCGCTTGGCGAAGCGGTCGGCGGCACGCTTGGTGTCGACGAACATGATCACTCGGCCCTCGCGGGCGGCGATCTTCATCGCGACGACCTTCTTGTCCGTCTCGTCGAGGACATGGAGGACGTGGTGCTCCATGGTGGTGACCGCGCCCGCGGACGGGTCGACCGAGTGCACGACGGGGTCGGTCAGGAACATCTTGACCAGCCGGTCGATGTTCTTGTCCAGGGTCGCGGAGAACAGCATCCGCTGCCCGCCCTCCTCGACCTGCTTGAGCAGGGCGACGACCTGCGGCATGAAGCCCATGTCGGCCATCTGGTCGGCCTCGTCGAGGACGGTGATGGCGACCTGGTCGAGACGGCAGTCGCCGCGCTCGATGAGGTCCTTGAGCCGGCCCGGCGTGGCGACGAGCACCTCGGCGCCACGGCGCAGGGTGCCGGACTGCTTGCTGATCGACATCCCGCCGACGACGGTGGCCATCCGCAGGTTGACGGCGGTGGCGTAGGGCGTCAACGCGTCGGTGACCTGCTGGGCGAGCTCACGGGTCGGGACGAGGACGAGGGCCAGCGGCGCCTTCGGCTCGCAGCGGCGTCCCGCCGTGCGGGCCAGCAGCGCGAGGCCGAAGGCCAGGGTCTTGCCTGAGCCGGTGCGGCCGCGGCCGAGGATGTCCCGGCCTGCCAGCGAGTTCGGCAGGGTGGCGCCCTGGATCGGGAACGGGTCGGTGACGCCCTGCGCGGCGAGGGTTTTCAGCAGGGCGGCGGGCATGTCCAGCTCGGCGAACGCCTCGACGGCGGGCAGTGCGGGGGTCATGGTTTCGGGCAGGGCGAACTCACCCTGCGGCGGCGTGGCCCTGCGACGGGGCGACGCCTTGCCGGATCCCTTGCCGGAACCCTGTGCGGTTGCCTTTGCCTGGGCCGTGCCACGCCCCCTCGACGGGCGATTGCGGGCGGGACGGTCCTGACGTTCGGAGCGGGTCATACGGAATTGCCCTCCTGGGGATTCCTGGGAACTACGTGGGACTGCTGGGGACTTGCCGGGGACTGCGCAGAATGCGGACTGCTGCACGCGGTACGCGTGGGCCCGGTCCACCCGGGGTGCTTCGTCGCACCCGGTGCGGGGCGCTCGAACGCGCCCGGAACTTCCGTACTTCCCAGGGACAGCACAAGCCGGGACCCGCACCTTCACGGTGCGGGCCCCGGCTGCGAGGTACGCGTCCGGCAATTAGGCCGGGACGATGTTCTCCGCCTGCGGGCCCTTCTGGCCCTGCGTGACGTCGAAGGAGACCTTCTGGCCCTCCTGGAGCTCACGGAAGCCCTGGGTGGCGATGTTGGAGTAGTGGGCGAAGACGTCGGCGCCGCCGCCGTCCTGCTCGATGAAGCCGAAGCCCTTTTCCGAGTTGAACCACTTCACGGTTCCAGTAGCCATGTCATTCTCCTAAAACAGGTGCAGTGCCGGAAATCCGCACTTTACGAATTCCAAGTCGCCGCATTGAGCCCCACCCGGAGAAAGCCGGAAAACAATAAAGCGCCTGAGGAAGCATTCCCGTCAGGCGCACATAAAGTTCATGGGTACCAAAACTGCAACCGGACCACCGTAGCACGATCTGCCGACCAGCGGTGGGACACGCCACGCCGCCGGCCGGCAGAATTCTGCGGAACCCTTGGAACGCAGGGGTCGCAGCGGTTCGAAGACCGGCCGATCGCCTCAGCCGCGCAGCGCGATCCCGTCCAGGACCATCGAGAGGTACTGGCGGGCGATCTCCTCGGGGCTGTGCTGTCCGCCCGGCCGGTACCAGGAGGCGGCGACCCAGACGGTGTCCCGGACGAAGCGGTAGGTGAGCCGGATGTCGAGGTCGGCGCGGAAGACCCGGTCGGCGACGCCGCGCTCCAGGGTGCCGAGCCAGGCCTTCTCGAACTTCTGCTGGGAGTCGACGAGGTACTGGAATCTCGGCTGGGCCGCCAGGTGCTGCGACTCCTTCTGGTAGATGGCGACGGCGGCCCGGTGCCGGTCGATCTCGCGGAAGGACTCGGTGACGAGCGCCTCGATGGTCTCCCTGGGGCCGAGCCCGGCGCCGAGCACGGCGTCGTAGCCCTCCCAGAGCTCGTTCAGGAAGGTGGAGAGGATCTCGTCGACCATCGATTCCTTGGAGTCGAAGTGGTAGTAGAGGCTGCCCGCGAGCATTCCGGCCGCGTCCGCGATCCTGCGGACGGTCGTGGCGTTGTATCCCTGCGCGGCGAACACCTCGGCGGCGGTGGCGAGCAGTTCGCCGCGCCGCTCGGGGGAAGGTGTCGCCTGAGGCTTCTTCTTGGTAGGCACAGGCCCATTCTCCGCCCGGCCGCCCCTGCCGGGCACGCGGCGTCAGGAGCCGTCGTCGTTGCCCCTGCGAATCGTGCGTACCGGGCGGCCGGGGCGCCAGGACTGGATGACCACGGTGTCGCCGCCCTCGATCCCCACGCGTACCACCTCGGTGGGCTCCACCCGGAAGAGGTGGAAGGGCTCCGGCGGTGTCCGCTCGCTGATGAAACGGGCCAGCAGAGCGGCGTCGGTCACCTCGACCGCGCGCCCCGAGATCCGTACGTCCCCGTCGGCCATCTCGGCGTCGGGGCCGGGGTTGGCGTGCACGGCGAAGCGGGGATCGCGGCGCAGGTCGAGCGCCTTGCGGGAGTTCGGCATCATGCCGAGGTACGGCTCGCCGAGCCAGAAGTCCACTACGAGGCCGGTCACCCGCGTCGACC
>NZ_JBHVWF010000290.1:0-3433 GCF_042882365.1 Streptomyces sp. NPDC058221
GGCGGGGGCCGCGACCCCCGCCCTGCCGCCCCTGGACCGCCTCCCCGCGGCGAACCGCCTCAGGCGGCGTGGCCGCCGTCCACCACGACCTCCGTGCCGGTGATGTAGGCCGCCTCGTCACCGGCCAAGTAGGCGATGAGCGAGGCCACTTCGCCGGTCGTGCCGAAGCGGTCCAGGGCGGTCGCGGCCCGCTGCCCGTCCGCGAACGGGCCGTCGGCCGGGTTGAGATCGGTGTCCACCGGTCCGGGCTGGACCAGATTGACGGTGATCCCGCGCGGGCCGAGCTCGCGGGCGAGCGGCTTGGTGAGTCCGGACAGCGCCGACTTGCTCATCGCGTAGAGCGTGCCGCCCGGGCCGCCGGCGAACCTGCTGAGGGCCGTACCGAGGGAGATGATGCGGCCACCGCGCTCCATGACCCCGGCCGCCGCCTTGCAGGCCAGGAAGACGGCCCGCACATTGACGGCGAGTACCCGGTCGACATCGGCGGTGGTGAGGCCGTCGATGGGGCCGAGGACGCCGATGCCCGCGTTGTTGACCAGGATGTCGAGCCGGCCGAAGGCCTCCACCGTCCGGTGCACGGCCGCCCCGGCCGCTTCCGGGTCGGCCGAGTCGGCACGCAGGGCGACTGCACGGCGTCCGCACGCCTCGATCTTCCGCACCACCTCCTGGGCGGCGGCCTCGTCCCGGGCGTAGGTCAGTGCCACATCCGCGCCGTCCTGGGCGAGTCGCAGGGCGGTCGCGGCGCCGATGCCGCGGCTGCCGCCGGTGACGAGCGCGGCCCGGTTCGGGGTGGCGGTGCTGGTGCTGTTCATCAGGGGGATTCCTGTCCGTTGCCGGTGTGTTGCTGGCTGACAAGGACAAGAGAACTCCCTCGGCGGACGGGGCACCGGCGGGAAACGGACGCACACTCCGGTACGGCGGACCGCATCATCAACTGCCGTGCGGCGGGCTCCAGTCCGGTGAGCGCCCGAGCGTCGTCAGCACGAGCCGGAAGGTGTCCGCGCCGGCCTCCTCGGCAGGGGGCAGGGCGGGCCGGAACGCCGCGTCCGGCCGTTCGCGCCGCCCCCCGCCGGGTACGCGCAGGGCGATCGGCAGTGCTGCCTCGACGACGGCCGGAGCGAAGGCGGTCCGCACTCCCAGCGCGGCCGCCGCGTCCCAGGAGTGCACGACGTAGTCGATGAAGTGGAACCCGATCGCGATGTCCGCGGGGAAGGCCGCCGCCACGTCGATCTCAGGAAGCGCGAACGGCCTTTCCCGTACCCCCGGTTGCGCGAACGCCTCCAGTACCGCGTCGGCCGCATCGCGGTACCGGGCGATCGGATCGGACCCGCCCGGGCGGATCTTCCAGACGGCCGCGTCGCCCCCCTCGCCCCGTGCGGCGGCGGCGAATCCGAGGTGCTGGGCGCCCATGTGCTCCACGAGGTGGCGCAGCGTCCAGCGGGCGCAGGGGGTGGGCCGCTCCCAGTCGCCGGGGCCCGCACGCTCCACGATGCGTACGGATTCCAGTACGGCGGCCCGGTCGAGCTCCACGATGTCCATGTCCGTCTCCACGGTCCTGTTCCCTTCGCACGGTACGGCTGTCCGGCCTGCCCACGACGATACAATTGAACGAACGGTCGTGCTGTTAATTAGTGAACAGGTCACGGGCCACGAGCCACAGGCGGCAGGCGCCTCGGAACCGGCCGCTATCGCGCTATCCCGCGTCGCGCGGTGAAAGCTGCCGTGTGATCCGGTCGAACAGGTCCGCCAGCGGATCGCCGACGTCCCGGCCGAACGCGGTCAGCCCGTAGGTGACCTGGGGCGGTGTCGTCGGCTCGACGTTTCGCCAGACCAGACCGTCCTGGACCAGCGCGCGCAGGGTCTGGGCGAGCATCTTCTCGCTGACGCCCCGGATGCTCTCGCGCAGCTCGTAGAACCGCAGGTCGTTGGTCCGCAAGGAGATCAGCACCCAGATGCCCCACCTGCTGGTCACGTGGTCGACCACATCGCGCGCCGGGCAGTCGGTGTGAAACACCTCATACCCCGCTGTCGCGTCGGACCGTGTGGGCTGCGCGCTTCCCGTCATGTGATGAGCTTACCCAAAGGTACGTCCTTACTAAAAGTTAGCCCAGCTCCTACCTTGAAGTCCGCAGAAGACATGCGACCAGGACATACGACAGGAGCTGATCATGATCGTGGTGACCGGAGCTACCGGGAATGTGGGCCGTCCGTTGACGAAGGCGCTGGCCGAGGCGGGTCGACAGGTGACGGCGGTGTCGCGGCACGCGGCGACGGTGCCGGACGGCGTCCGCCACCTGACGGCCGACCTGGCCGAGCCGGCCGGCCTCGAACCTGCGCTGGCCGGGGCGAAAGCGCTGTTCCTGCTGCTGTCCGGCGACCTGCACGCCGCAGGAGCGCGCCCGGCCGACATCATCGGCGCAGCCGAGGCAGCCGGAGTCCGACGGGTGGTCCTGCTCTCCACGCAGGGCGTGGCGACCCGGCCCTTCGGAGCAACGCGGATCGCGATGCGCGCGCTGGAGGACGTGCTGCGGGAGTCCGGCCTGGAGCGGGCCGTCCTGCGGCCGGGCGGCTTCGCGTCCAACGCCCTGTGGTGGGCCGATTCCGTCCGCGAACAGGGACTCGTCGCCGCTCCCTTCGGTGATGTCGGGGTGCCGGTCGTCGACCCGGCGGACATCGCGGACGTCGCGGCGGCCTGCCTGCTGGAGGACCGGTTCACCGGCGGCGTGTACGAGCTGACCGGACCGGAGGTGATCACTCCGCGCGGGCAGGCGGAGGCCATCGCCGCCGCGCTGGGCTCGCCGGTACGGTTCCATGAGCTCACCCGCGACGAGGCCAAGGCCGCCATGGCTCTGGGCATGCCGGCCGAACTCGCCGAGGACACCCTGACCATCCTCGGTTCCCCCAACCAGGCCGAGCTGTGCGTCAGTCCGGACGTCCGGCGGGTCCTCGGCCGCGACCCCCGCCCGTTCGCCGACTGGGCCGCCCGCAATGTCGCCGCGTTCCGCTGAATCTGCCCAGCGCCGCCGCAACCGCCCGGCATTCCCGGATCCGTAGGGGCCCCCGGGGCCCCTACGGGCCGGCCGACAGGGACGACGGGTCCATCGCCACCGTCCGCAGCCGCGCCAGGATCGCCCGCGCCGCCCGCGTATAGCCATCGGAGCTCCTCCGGAGCACCGAGTCGCCGTTGGCCAGCTCCAGGAACGCGATGATCTCGAAGGCGAGCTGGGGGACGTCGCAGTCCTCCCGGACCTCGCCCAGCACCCGCGCCTCCTCGATCCGCCGCTCCACGAAGGCGACCCAGCCGGCCTGTGCGGCGACGATCGCGTCGTGCACCGCGCCCTGGCGCGCGTCGAATTCGGCGATGGCCGCGTAGAAGAAGCAGCCGCCCGGGAACACCCGCTGCTCCGAGTACGCGATCCAGCGCTCGTACAGC
>NZ_JBHVWF010000291.1:0-3339 GCF_042882365.1 Streptomyces sp. NPDC058221
GCCGGAGCGCGGTGATTCCGGCCAGCGGGAGAGCGGCGGCGGTCACCGCGTCGATGCTGTCCGGGAGTTCGGCGACGCTGTGCACCGGGACCGCGACGCGCTCGGCCCAGCCGGACGCGGGCGGGTGGGCGACGACCCGGGCCCCGGCTGCCGGTCCGGTGCCGTCGGCGGCGGCCCGTACGACCGTGCCGGCGACGTCCTTTCCGGGGCGCCAGCCGGGCCGGCGCCGGTCGGGCCGGCCGTCGAGCTGGAACGTCTCGCCCCGGTTCACCGAGTACGCCTCGACCGCTATCAGTACCTCGTCGTCGGCGGAGGCGGGTTCCGGGGCATCGCCCGGCAGGACGGTCCCACCGGCGGCGGGAAGCATGGCTCGCATCGGATATCTCCTGTTCGGCTGTTCAGCGATTTCGGCGTGGACGGGGTCAGGCGAAGACGACGGTCTGCGCGTGCAGCGTGTCGAAGTGCTCGCGTACGGCGGCGATCCGGCCGTCGCGCACGGTGAACACCGCCAGGCAGTGCTGGTCGTACCGGCCGCCCGTCCGTGCCAGCGCCCGCGTCTTCCACTCCGCCAGGACGCGCTCGCCCTCCGCGATCACGCCCACGAACTCGAACTCCATGGACTCGGGCACCAGCCGCGCCACCATCCGGGCCACGAACGAGCCGAAGATCTCGTCCGGCCCGGTCCAGGTGCCCGACAGCGGTAGGTCACCGGCGAGCGTCCAGGTCACTTCGGGGCCGATGAAGGCGCGCAGCCGCTCCATGTCGCCTGCGGCGAGCGCGTCCATGTAGTCGAGGACGACAGCCTTGGAGGAGTCCGTGGCGGTGGCGGTGGCGGTGGTCGTGCTGGTCGTGCTGGTCTCCGTGATGCTGTTCATGGCTTCGCAGGGCCTTTCCCGAGGGGATTTCCGGCTTTCCTCTGACTTCCGAAGGCTATGGAGAGGGCCTGCCCGCAGGGAAAGACCTGTTCTCGATCAGCCCAGAACCGGTCGGCATCAGTGCTGGTCAGGGCGGGTCGTATGCTGCTGCGCATGTCTGATCTCCGGCGTCTGCGCTACTTCCTGGCGGTGGCAGAGGAACGCAACTTCACCCGTGCCGCCGAGCGGCTGCACATCGCACAGCCGGCGCTGAGCCGTCAGATACGTGAGCTGGAGAAGGAGTTGGATGTCCGGCTCCTCGACCGGAACACCCACTCCGTCGAACCCACGGAAGCGGGGCGGGTGCTGATGGAGCGAGGTGCGGCGCTCTGCAAGGAGGCCGACCGGCTCTGGCGCGACGTACGCGGCTTCGCCGGGGGTGAGTACGGCACGCTGGCCTTTGGATACAGCATGAGTACGAGCTACGAGACGGCCCCCGCACTCCTCGCCGCGCTCGCCGAACGTCTGCCGGGCCTCACCACCACGACGCATCTGCTGTCCACCGCCCAGATCCTGGCCGGTGTGGCCGACGGCACGCTCGACGCAGGCCTGGTGCGCTGCCCGCCGCCGACTCCCGAACTGGTACGGACCCTCGTCCGGCTCGAGCCGCAGGGTGTCCTGATGGGCGCGGACCACCGGCTCGCCGCCCTGCCGGTCGTCGACACCGCCGAACTGGCGGACGAGACCGTGCTCGTCCACCCGCGGGAGGCCAACCCCGGCCACTACGACGCGATCATCGGCATCCTCGGATGCGCCGGTGCGGAGCCTGCGCGGCTGCCGAAGCTGATGCTGCGCCCGCTGTCGTTCGATGTCGGCCACACCCCGGTGGTGCGCGGCGACGCGGTCTCCGTGGTCGGCCGGTCGGCCGTGTCCGGCCTGCCCGCCGGACTGGTGTGGCGGCCACTGGCCGGGGGCGCGGCCGTCGAGCTGCATCTGCTGACGAGGGGCCGCACCGCCCGGCCCGGGGTCGCGCAACTGCTCCGTACGGCGACTGCCACGGCCCGCAGCGGTGGCTGGCTGCGTTCGCCGGACGGCGCCCGGCCGAAGACCGACTGACAGCCGGTTTCGCTGTGGGTGGGTCCGACTTGGGCCCCCGGTGGGCCCGTGATGGGTCCGCAGGCCCTTCGGATTGGGTCTCCCGCGTACATAACGTGACGACATAAGCGTCGCGGCTGGATCGGGGGAGGCCGGACTTCTTCAGTTGGTGAAGGGTTTCCCGTTGTCGGATTCACAAGGTCTGGTGTCTCAGGCCGGCATTCCCCCGCAGCGCTGGGAGTTGCCGCGATCAATCGCCGCGATGCGGGTACTTCTGTATCTGATGTTCGGCCTCACGCTGCTGGGCGCCATCGAGGTGCTGAACTCCCTCCTGGACCTGGGCAGTCACATCACGCCGACTTTGACTCTGGCTGCGCTGTACGCGGTTGCACCGGGCATCGCAGCCGCAGTTCTGGCGCGACTCCTGTGGACCGGCGGGAAGGCGGTCTGGATCGGACTGATGGCTCTGCAGCTATGGCTGCTGGTGGGCGCCATCGCCAATCTGTACGCAGGTTCGTCGCAGGGCCTCAGTCAACTGCTGCTGCCAGGTGTGCTGCTGGCCCTGGTCGGAGCGAGTGCCAGCCGTTCCTGGTTCGAACTGCCTGCGGAACAGCGGGCGCTGAGGCCGGCCTGGACGCGCGAGAGGCTGCGCCGCGCAGCGTTCCCGTCGATCCCGCACCTCATCACGTGGCGCCGTAACCGTGGGCAGACGTCGTTCGAGTACCTCGGTCTGATCTGCCTGGTCGTGGCCATCATCGGCGCCCTCGCGCTCGGCGGCGTGGGCGGCCAGATCACGGGTCGCCTTCAGGACGCGGTCTGCAGCCTCGGCGGGGGCGACTGCTCCAGTGACAACGTTGCCGGGGACGACGGTGGGCAGGGCGATGACACCTCCGGCGGCAGTGACTCCGGCGGCAATGGTGGCAGCGGTGGCAGCGGTGGCAGCGGTGGTGACTCGGGCGGCAGCGCGGGTGGCGATTCCGGTAGCGACAGCGGCGGGGTCGTTACAGGCGGCAACTCCGGTGGTGACGGCGACGACGACTCGGGTGGCGCCAGTGCCGGCGGCAGCGGTAACGGCAGTGGCAGCGGCAGCGGTGGCAGCAGTGGTGGTGGGAAGTCGGGTGGGGACAACTCCGGTGGCAGCGATTCCGGTGGTGATGACTCCGATGGTGGAGTCAGTGCTGGTGGTGTCTCCGGTGGCAGCAGCGGTGGGAAGTCGGGTGGGGACAACTCCGGTGGCAGTGATTCCGGTGGTAGCAGTTCCAGTGGTGGTTCCCATTCGGGCGGCAGTTCCAGTGGTGGTTCTGACTCGGGTGGCAGTTCCAGTGGCGGCAGTGACTCCGGGGGTAGTGACAGCAGCAGTGGTGGCAGTGACTCCGGTGGGAGCAACTCC
>NZ_JBHVWF010000292.1:0-3336 GCF_042882365.1 Streptomyces sp. NPDC058221
CACCGTCCTGGTTGACCGCGCTGCCCCGCACCACCGCCAGTACCCGGTGACCCAGGCGCCGCGCGTCCGACAGCCGCTCCACGACGAGCATGCCGACTCCCTCGCCGAAGCCCATGCCGTCGGCGGACGCGGAGAACGCCTTGCACCGCCCGTCGGCGGCGACACCGCGTTGCCGGGAGAAGCCGGTGATGGTGTGCGGGGTGCTCATCACGGCCACACCGCCCGCGAGGGCCATGGTGCACTCGTTGCGACGGAGCGACTCGCAGGCCAGGTGGAGCGTCACGAGGGAGGAGGAGCAGGCGGTGTCGACGGTGAGCGCCGGGCCTTCGAGCCCGAGCACGTAGGAGACCCGGCCGGAGACCACGCTGGAGACGCTGCCGGTGACGAGGTGGCCCTCCAAGCCCTCCTGCACCTCCGACAGCCGGGCCCGGTACTCCTGGTAGTTGCAGCCGACGAACACACCGGTGCCGGAGCCACGCAGGGTGGCGGGGTCGATGGCGGCGTGCTCCAGGGCCTCCCAGGCAACCTCCAGGACCAGGCGCTGCTGCGGGTCCATGGCGACGGCCTCGCGCGGCGAGATCCCGAAGAACTCCGGGTCGAACTCGGTGGCACCGGTCAGAAAGCCGCCCTCGCGGGCGTACGTCGTGCCGGGGGTCAGCGCCTCCGGGTCGTACAGGGCCTCCACGTCCCAGCCGCGGTCGGTGGGCAGACCGCCAATGGCGTCGACGCCGCCGTGCACCAGCCGCCACAGCTCATCGGCGGAGTCGACGGAGCCCGGGTAGCGGCAGCCCATGCCGACGATCGCGACGGGCTCGTTGCTCTGCTCCTCGTACTCGCGCAGCCGCTGCCTGGTCTGCTGCAGATCAGCCGTGACGCGCTTCAGGTAGTCGACCAGCTTGTCGTGATCCGCCATCAGTTCCTACCCCTGTGAGTCGCTCGGCGAGTATGTGGTGCGGTGGTGCGTGGTGGGCCGGACTGCATCTGCTCAGATGCCGAGTTCGGTGTCGATGAAGGCCAGCACCTCGTCGACGCTGGCCGAGTCGAGTGCCGTGGCGGAGGCTGCCGTGGCCGCTTCGCCTGATGCGCGGCCGCCGTCCGGCTCGCTCCACCGCGTGAGCAGCGAGCGCAACCGCAGGGTGATCTCCAGCCGGGTGTTGGTGTCCGGGGTGATGGCTGCCAGCCGCTGGGACAGCGAGTCCAGTTCGGTGAGGACGGTGCTGTCGTCACCGGCCTCGGGCCGGTACAGCTCGGTCTTGAGGTACGCGGCGATGGCGAGCGGTGTCGGGTGGTCGAAGACCAGCGAGGCGGGCAGGGTGAGACCGGCGGCCGTGGCCAGCCGGTTGCGCAGCTCCATCCCGGTGAGGGAGTCGAAGCCGACGTCGCGCAGGGCGCGGTCGGGATCGAGCTGGTCGGGCCGCTCGTAGCCGAGTACGGAGGCGGCTTCACCGCGGACCAGGGCCAGCAGGGTGCTGTCCCGGTCGGCGAGCGGCAGGTCGGCGAGGCCGGAGCCGTGCTGCACGGACTGGAGGCCCGCCGCCGGTGTCGGCACGGACAGTGCCCGGATCTGCGGCAGGTCCTCGAACAGCGGCCGCGGGCGGGCCGCGCTGAAGAGGGGGAAGAACCGCTCCCAGGCGACGGGCGCCACGGTGAGCACGGTCTCGTCGCGGTCCAGGGCCCGCTGCAGCGAGGTGAGGCCCAGCTCGGGCTCGATGAGGGGCAGGCCCCGCCCGTGCAGCTGGTCGAGGTCGACGGCCTCGGAGATGCCGCCGGAGCCCTCGGCCCCGAACGCGTTCCACACGCCCCAGGCGATCGACGTCGTGGGGATGCCGCCTGCCCGGTTGTGCTCGGCGAGCGCATTGAGGAACGAGTTGGCGGCGGCATAGGCGCCGTGGTCACCGCTGCCCCACACACCGGCGATGGAGGAGAACAGGACGAACGCGTCCAGCTCGCTGTGGTCGAGGAGTTCCGTGAGGTGCAGCGCACCGTCGACCTTGGCGGAGATTCCGGCGGCGAACGCCTCCGGTCCGGTGTCCTCCAGGGAGGTCAGATCCGCGACGCCCGCGGCGTGCAGTACGGCGCGTACGGTCTCCCCGTCGGCGGCGAGCTCGTCGAGGAGGGCTGCCACCGCCTTGTGGTCGGCGACATCGCAGGCCGCGAGGGTGACCCGGGCGCCGGCCGCGGTGAGTTCGTCACGCAACTGCTCGGCACCGGGCGCGTCGGCTCCGCGGCGGCCGGTGAGCACCAGGTGCTCGGCGCCCTCGGCGGTCAGCCACCGGGCGAGAACGGCTCCCAGGGCACCCGTGCCGCCGGTGACGATCACCGTGCCCCGCGGGCGCCAGTTGCGCCGGGCGGCCCGCTGCCCGCCCGAGGAGTGGGCGAGCCGGCGGATGAACGTGCCCGAGGGACGCAGGGCCAGCTGGTCCTCGACGCCGTGCCCGGCGAGCGCGGCGCACAGCATGCGCGCGACCTGGGCGTCGGACACGGCGGGCAGGTCGATCAACCCGCCCCATCGGTCGGCGTGTTCGAGGGCCGTGACCTGGCCCAGGCCCCAGATGAGCGAGCCGAGCGGGGCGTGCGGGCGGGTGTCCTCGGCGACCGCGACGGTCTGCCGGGTCATCAGCCACAGCGGAGCGCCGATCCCGGCCCGCCCGAGTGCGCGCACCAGGGCGAGGCTGGTCGCCAGACCGCTCGGCATGGCCGGGTGATCGGGGTGGCGTTCCTCGTCCAGGCCGAGGAACGACACGATCCCGGCCGGTGCCTGGGCGAGCCCGGCGCCGAGGCCGCGCAGCCGCTCAGTGAGCCGGTCCACGTCCGCATCGGCGTCACCGACCGTCACATGAACCACCTCGGCGCCCGCCTTCGCCATGGCGTCCAAGGACACGGTGACGGACGGATCGTCCAGGTGCCGTTCGGGCACGACAGCCAGCCAGGGCCCGGTGAGAGCCGGGGCACCGGGCGCGTCCGGCAGACGCTTCCAGGTGATCCGGTAGCGCCACGCGTCCACGGCTGCCGTGGTCCGCATGCGCTGCCGCCAGTCAGCGAGGGCGGGCAGGACGGTGCCGAGCGGTGCGTCGGGCGCGATGTCCAGTTCGGCGGCGAAGCCGTCCAGGTCGGTGTGCTGGACCGCCTCCCAGAACGCGGCGTCCTGGTCGGTGCCGGGCTGGGCACCGGTGTTCGCGGAGGTGCTGTCGAGCCAGTAGCGGTGGTGTTGGAAGGCGTAGGTGGGGAGTTCGGTGGTGTTGGTGGTTGGTGTGAGGCGGGACCAGTCGACGGGGATGCCGGTGGTCCAGGCTTCTGCGAGTGAGGTGAGGAGTCGTTGTGGGGTTCCTTCGTCTC
>NZ_JBHVWF010000293.1:0-3270 GCF_042882365.1 Streptomyces sp. NPDC058221
GTCGTGGCCGCCTCGGATTCGGGGTTGGATTGGGTGGAAGCTCGCCTGCGTCGTGTGGGCCGCCCCGCACCCGCCCCCGCTCAGTCGACGAGCTTGGCCAGGAAGCCGGAGAGATTGGCCGTGGTGCGGGCGATCTGCTCCTCCACCGTCAGCGACTCCTTGAAGCGGGCGCCGGAGGCCACCGCCTTCTTCCCCCGTACGTAGAGCGAGCAGGCCAGATCGGTGCACATGTACAGGCCGACCGAATTGCCCTCGCGCCCCGCAGGACCGGCCTTGCGGGCGGTCATCAGCGAGACCCCGCTGCCGGGGTGCGTGGTGAGACAGAGCGAGCACATGCTGCGGTGCAGGAAGCCGCGCTGCTGGGAGGGGAAGCGGAGCGAGATGCCGGTCAGCCGTCCCTCGTGCTCGGTGACGATGTAACTGCGCCCGGGAGCGGAGAGGTCGCGCCAGCCGAGGAAGTCCAGATCCTCCCACGGCAGCTCCTCCAGATCGCGGGGGAGCGGCAGGCGCTTGGCTTCCCCCTTGGAGCAATTGACGAACGACATGCGGATGTCCTGCTCGGTCACGGCCTTCATGTGTACGACGCTAACTCTGCCTATGACCCTTAGGCAAATGAATAATCAACTTAGGGGTTCACCTTCTCACCCTCGGGCAGCACGGCCAGCCGGTGCACGGGCGGGTGCTCGATGCCGAGGTCGGGCCGCCAGGCCGCGAGGATCTGCGCCGAGGGGTCGAACAGCGGCGCCGGCAGTTCCTCGGGCCGGATCCACTGCCAGGTGCTGATGAGGTGGGGCTCGGTCACCTGCGCACGGCCCGACCCGACGGTGACCAGGGCGGCCATCGTCACCCGGTTGATGTCGCCGACCGCGTCATGCAGCATCGCGAAGACACCCATGTCACGCTCGGCGACCTCAAGACCGGTCTCTTCGCGCAGCTCCCGCACGGCCGCCGCCGCGATCGTCTCGTGCGTCGGGTCGACCTTGCCGCCGGGCAGCTCCCAGGTGCCGCTGTGGTGCCGGCCCAGCAGGACGCGCCCCTGTGCGTCCTGCACGATCACCCCCACACCCAGCGCGGCCTGGGCCAGTGGCGGACGGGAGTTGCGGGCGGGGATCTGCGCCGCGTCGCTGTCCATGTCTTCTGCTCCTCGGGGTGATCGGCGGTCGGTGACCCTACGGGGCGCCGAGCCTACGGGCGTGTCCTGGGGAGGAATGCCCCGGCGGGCGACGGTCACACGGTCAGCCGCAGCGACGTGGGCGAGATGCCGAGCCGTACGGTCTGCCCCCACGTCAGCTCCAGGGCGTCCGCCTCCATACCGTCGCCGAAGACCACCACCCGGTCGGACTCCACGGTGAGCCGCAGCCGCTGCCCGTGGCCCAGCTCGCCCGAGACCAGCGAGGTGCCGGTGGCCGGCGACGGCCAGGCCTCCCGGACGAACCAGAGCAGGCGGGAGTCGGTGGGGTCCGGCAAGGTGAGCGGGCTGCGGCGCTCCTGCCACACGGAGCGCAGCCAGCCGGTGGCGCCGGTGCCGGTGCCGACCAGGACGCCGGAGGAGGCCTGTGGCTCGGCGGGGGAGTCCGCCGCGTCGGGGCCGAGGCGGTAGCGGGCCGTCTGGTGCCCCGACGGGCCGAGGTAGATCTCGTTGAGAGCCAGCAGCCGCTGGGTGTCGTCGGCCACCGCCTCGACCATGGTGAGCTCGTCCGCCGCACTGCCCGGTGCCACGGCGGCGCGCAGCAGCGCGGCCGCGTCGGAGGGCCGGTGGCGGACCAGGACTCCCGGATTGCGGCCCGGATCGGTGTCGATGCCGACGACCGGCTGGCCCGAGAGGTACTTGGCGGCATTGGCGACCAGACCGTCCTGGCCGACCACGACCACCACGTCCTCCGGTGCGAACAGGAACCGGTCCAGATCCTGGCGTTCCACCCGCGACCGGCGCCATTGCAGAGGGACGGCGGCCTCGACATCGGCGAGCGCCTGCCTGGTCCTTTCGTGCCGCCGGGCGACCTCCTCGATGGACCTCCCCCGGCTGGTCAGGAAGAACGCCGCCTGGCCGTGCGTGCCGTGCCGGGCGAGCAGCTCCTCGTACTCGGTGGTGCGGTGGACCAGGACCGCTCTCGGGGCCAGGCTCACGCCCGGGTCTCCGGAGCGGGCCGGCCGAGCTTGGTGAGCAACCCGGTGAGGACGTCGGGCGAGAGGGTGAGGCTGTCGATGCGCGGCAGGTTCTCGGCGAGCCGGGTGGCTGCCAGTGCGTGCAGGGTCGCCGCCTCCACCTCTCCGTGCACCCGCAGCCAGGCCGCCTGGGACTCGGCGCGGGCGGCGCCGACCTCACGCGCCGCCTCCGCCTCGGCGCGGGCCAGGCGCACCGTGCGTGCCGCCTCGGCCTCGGCCCGTACACCGTCGGCCGCCGCGTGCTCCTCGGCCTCGCGCCGGGTGTTCGTACCGCGCTGATCGACCAGCTGCTCCTCGCGGCGGGCGAGCTCGATCTGACTGGCGAGCTCGTTCTCCGCGATGGTCCGCTCGCGCTCGACGGCCACGGCCCGCCGTTCGTACGTCGCCCGGTCGGCCTCCTGCTGGATCTGCTCACGGGCGGGGGTGCGCAGGGCCCGCTCCACCTCGGCCTCGGGCCGGATGGCGACGACGCGGACGGCCACCACCTCGATCCCGGTCGCGGGCAGCCGGGGCTCGGCGGCCAGCCCTGCGGCGACCCGGTCGCGTACCGCGGCGACACCGTCGACCAGCGCACCGGCCAGCGGGGTGCGGGCCAGCACGTCCAGGGTGTGCTGCTGGGCCGTCTCGGTGAGGAGCGTCGCGATCTGCTCCAGCGGTGCGCCGCGCCAGACACCGGAGTCCGGGTCGATGGAGAAGTCCAGACGTGCGGCGGCCTCGGCGGGATCGCTGATGCGGTACGTCACGGTGGCCTGCACGGTGACGTCCTGGAAGTCGGCGGTGCGGGCGTGGAAAGCCATGGCCAGCTCGCGGTCGTTGACCGGAACCTCGGAGAGCGCGGCGCTGAGTGACCGGTACCAGAAGCTCAGCCCCGCCCCGTCGTGGGCGAGCCGGCCGCGCTTGTGGTGCCGGATGTGGGCGGTGGGTGCGGAGCGCAGGTGGCGCCGGCCGAAGCGCCTGGTGATGTCGGCCATGAGAGGGACCCCCTTGTTTTCGTCACCACGACGATAACGAGGTCCGTGAATATCGTCAATAGGACGAGAAGGGGTTGGTGGGCCGGTGCGCACGGACCGGGACACGCACACGGGCGGCCGGTGACTCCCGAAG
>NZ_JBHVWF010000294.1:0-3235 GCF_042882365.1 Streptomyces sp. NPDC058221
GGGCAGACCCGGCTCGGGTCTGCCCCATCCGCGTTCCGGCTGCTTCTCAGGCATCGTCAAGAGGGCGCCGCACGGCCCTTGTTCCCGGCATGGCGCCAGGCCGGCTCAGCCCTGCTGGAAGAGCTCTGCGGGCAGCGGTTTCAGGAGCGTGTACAGATCGTCGGTGATCGGCCGGTCCCAGCTGGCGATCGTCACGAGCACGCCGTCGCTGCGGTCGAACTGCACGCAGGCGATCCGGCTCTCGGAGAGCTTGACGCGGCGCACGATCAGCAGGTTGTCGCCCTGCATCACGGGCATGTCCTCGGTCCCGGTGACCTCGACGGGCTCGTCGTTCTCCAGCGCGAGCAGCAGCTGGGCCACCTCGAAGGGCACCTGCCCGTCCTCGGTCTCGCGGGCGGGCGAGCCCTCCGGGAGATTCCCGATGATCATCGCGGGGCCGCGGCCGCCGAAGAGGTCGTACCGGAGGAAGACGCCCTGACAGCTGCCGTCCGGGGCGGGCAGCAGACCGGCGCCGAGGTTGCCGGGCCAGTCCCCCGGGTCCATGGCCAGGACGTCGAAGTCGGGGCCCGCGGGTGTGGCGGCGCTACGGCGGCGGAGGAAGGACATGCGGACATGTTACGTGGCCGGGCTCACCTCGCGGAGCCGGGCCCGCGGCCCCCCTGGGCGGTGCCGGGGGGGGGCACACCCACCGGGGTGCCCGGCAGCTGCGCGGCCGCATCCCGCCGCACCGGCGCCTTCCGGGCGCCCGTCATCCCGTACCCGACTCCGCGGCCAGTGCCTTCAGTACGGCAACGGCCTCGGCGGCCCTGACGTGCGGGACGAAGAGGTGGTCGTGGTGGAACCCGGCCACCACGTTGCAGCTGATGCCGGCGTCGGTGAGGGCGAGGGACACCGCGGCGGTCAGCCCGACGGCTTCCAGCGCCGAGTGGACACGGAGCGTGATCCAGCCCGCCGGGTAGGAGTGGCTCAGCCCGGCCGCCACGGCCTCCGCCTCCGGGAGCACCAGCGTGAGCCCCTCGGTCTCACCGACCGTGACGACCGGGCGGACCCCGGCCGGCACCTGACCGCCGGGCATGGTCGCGAAGACGTAGCGGCCCGGGTGCAGCTCCGGCCGCAGGTCGCCCAGCAGGGTTCGAAGATCATTCTCAGCGGTCACGCCCACCACGCTACCTACGGTGTGCGGTGTCGCTCGTGATGCCGTGCGACGCGGGCGCGGTTGCCGCAGGACGGCTTGCACCACTCCTGGCGGGGGTGCTCCTTGACGAAGTAGCGCACGCAGCGGGGGGCGCGGCAGGCACGCAGGGCCGTGCGGTCGGGCCCGGACAGGAATCCGATGACGGCGCGGGCCAGGGCGGCGGGGAGCGCGTCCACCTCTATGCCCCCGGCCGGGTGGGTCGGTGGACACGGGTTCGCCGTCCGGTGGCCATTCCAGGCGCGGCACGGCGGGCACGGCAGCGGCCGCCTCGTTCAGCCGGCCGAGCGCCGCCTCGACGGGGATCAGCCGTGCGGCGTCGGCGGGACCGGGTTCGCCGGGGCGCACGGCGTGGGCGAAGAGTGCCCGTGCGGCGGCGCGCAGGGACCGCACCGCGGCGAGGTCCGCACTGTCGGCCGTCCACGCGGCCGGCGCCGGGACGAGGCTCAGCAGCACCGCATGCCCACGGACCCAGCCGGTGAGGCCGGCCGGGGTGTCGAGGTCGTCCGCGACACCGCCCCTCCCGTCGTGGCGGACGGTGAGCGCGAGGTCGAGTGCGAGCCGGGTGTCGGGCAGGCGACTCCCGGGCGCGCGGCTGGTGGGCATGATGCTGATGGTGGCGTCACGCTGAACCATTAGCCGAAGGCCGCCCTCCGGGCGCGTGCCGGACGGTGCCACCGGGGAGGACGTCATGACCGGGCTGCGGAGGCTGCTGCGCGACATCGAGGTGTTCCAGGGCGAGTTGCCCGCATTCGACCCGCGGACGGCGCCGGAGGACCCGGCCGAGCTGTTCACCCAGTGGCTGCTGCACGCCCTGGAGGCCGGGGTACGGGAGCCGCACGCGATGACCCTGTCCACGGCGGGCGCCGACGGGAATCCGAGCGCCCGCACGCTCATCCTGAAGGACGTCACCGCACAGGGCTGGCAGTTCGCCTCGGACTCGGGCGGAGTCAAGGGCCGCGATCTCGCGGCCAGGCCCTATGCGGCGCTCACCTTCTACTGGTCACCGCTGGCCCGGCAGGTCAGGGTGCGCGGACCCGTGGCCACGGAGAGCGCCGAGATGGGCGCCGCCGACTTCCGGGCCCGCGGAGCGGGAGCCAGGGCGGAGTCGCTGCTCGGCCGGCAGAGCAGCCCGCTGCACGACCCCGGCGAGCGCGATGCGCAGGTGCGCCGGTCGCTGGAGCGGCTGGAGCGGGAGCCCGGCCTCGTGCCGCCGGGGTGGCGGCTGCACACCGTGCGGCCGCAGAGCGTGGAGTTCTGGCAGGGCGACCCGCAGCGCAAGCACACCCGGCTCAACTACCGCTCCGAGCAGGACGGCTGGGTGCGCGAACTGCTGTGGCCCTGACCGGGCCCGCCGTACGGGTCCGTCAGGTGACGTCGAACTCGCCCGCACGGGCGTTGACCACGAAGGCCCGCCACTCGGCCGGGTTGAAGACCAGCGACGGACTGCCGGGGCGGCCGGCGTTGCGCATCGCGATGAACCCTTCGACGAAGGCGATCTGAACATCGCCCATGCCCCGACTGCCGGACTGCCAGCGTGCGTTGCTGAGGTCGAGTTCAGGCTTCCGCCAGCCGGCCAAGGGCTGTTGGGTGGTCGTGCGGTGCACCACTTCGGCTCCTCCCGCTCGTCGTTGCGGCCAGGAATGAGCCTAGCCATCACCGACGGTCCCGGACAGGCCGCGGAGTGCGGTGGTGCGGCCTGTCCGGGCGGTCCGCGGTCAGCCCGTGGGCGGCTCGGACCCCACGAGCCACATCGAGAAGAACTGCGCGCCGCCGCCGTACGCGTGGCCGAGCGCCCGGCGGGCCCCGTCCACCTGGTGCTCCCCCGCCTGCCCCCTCACCTGAAGGGCGGCCTCGGCGAAGCGGATCATTCCGGAGGCGCCGATGGGATTGGTGGAGAGCACCCCGCCCGAGGGGTTCACCGGCAGGTCGCCGTCGAGTTCGGTGACTCCGGCCTCGGTGAGCTTCCAGCCCTCGCCCTCGTCGGCGAAGCCGAGGTTCTCCAGCCACATGGGCTCGTACCAGGAGAACGGGACGTACATC
>NZ_JBHVWF010000295.1:0-3132 GCF_042882365.1 Streptomyces sp. NPDC058221
GGTTTGCGCTGCTATGGGTTGCACAGTTGTGGGTGTTTTGGGGCCCCGCCGCGCCGGGCGCCGCTAAAGCCACCTGGCCGGCGATCAGCAGACCGACGAACCTCCAGTCACCGCGCCGGCCGATGCGGTGCTGATCGTGGACGGCAGCTTCCTCCAGCGCAGCGAACTGGCCCACCTGTCGGACGAGGTCGTCTTCGCCGACATCAGCTTCCCGATAGCCTGCCGCCCGTCCGGCCAACTGGCCCACGAAGCGATGTCCCCCATGGCCGCAGAGACGACGGCTTCCAGGACCCCCACGCCGAAGCGCGGAGTTCTGCTGGTTCCGTGATCCGGCCGGGGCCCGGTGACTTGGGCTGACGGAGGTCCCGTCCCAGGACTTCAGCCTGTTACACGAGCCCGCTCTCTCCCGCCGTCCGGTTGCTGACGCGGCCGATCTCGCTGTCGAGCGTCTCGTCAAGTGAGGTACAACGAAGCCATGGATACCGCCGCACTTGAGCAGTTGCTGGACGAGACGTTCGATCACGCTGTGGTGTACCACGGATACACCAACTACCTGCGCGACTACGAGGTAATCGTCTACGCAACGGCTGACCCCAGCACCGGCGTACCGCCGGCTTACCTGCGATATCTCTTCCGGTACTGCGTCGAGGCCCGGTGCGAGACGTCAGTGCCCGCAGAGATCTGGCGGAACTCCTTGGACGACCGTCTCCTCGACCCCGAAACTGCCGCGTCCGACTCAGGCGGTTACGTCTGGGGAGTGAAATGGCACTGCATGTATCCAGGGGCTGAGCTTCTCCCCGAGTCGGAGGCGACCCGCCGATGGTCCACGGCCCTCGGGATCGACTTCCGTGAGGTTCGCATGGAGACCAACGCGCACAACTTGACCTTGCTCTTCTCCGACCTTCAGGTGACCGAGGTCCCCGTCGGCTACACCCCGTTCGTCACGGATCAGTGATCAGAGTTCGTGTGATCCTGCGGCTGGCGTACGGCAGTCGGCACGAAGCGGACGCCTGGACCACAACCCACCGCCCAGCCCGTCATCGGCGTCCCACGACTGCGGTCGTATCTGTCACTTCGAGCCGAAGTACTGACGGAAGAACTCCTCCATGGCCGCATCGACGCCGACGCGGTCACCGGTCGCGAGCAGATCAAGCAGCAGGCCGCGGACGGTCGCGAGCCCCAGCCTGGCGCGGTTCCGGGCCACGACAGGGTCCGCACCCGCGGCGACCTCGGCGGCCATGAGCGGCTCCAGCCAGTCGTTCACGAGCCCTTCGAGGACAGGGGCCGCCGCGGAACGGCCCCGAAGTGCCTGGCCGTAGATTTCGAAGAAGAGCCGCTCCTGATCTGCCAGCGCGGGGTCTGTCAACTGCTGCCAGATGAGACGCGCGGCATCAGCGGGCGAGCGGCCCGCGTGCCCTTGGAGCCGGGACAACAGATCGCGCTGGCGCTGCTCCGAAGTCCGGACGATCTCCACGAGCAGCTGTTCCTTGGAGCCGAAATGGTGGATCAGCATGCGGTGACTGACGCCGATCGCGGCACCCAGGACGCGCAGGCTCAGTTCCGCGAAGCCGTTCGCCGCAACGTAGTCGACAGCCGCATTCACCAGTTGGGAGCGCCGGTCCCCGTCCGTGCCGGTCTCACCCTCAGGCTGTGAACCATTCGTGTTTTCCACGCCACGAGTGTACCAATCGGTACATGACCTATGTACCGTCTGGTACATGAAGCCTGTCACCGTGTCCACCGACGTGCCCCAGACACCCGAGCAGGTCCACGACTTCCTCGACGTCATGGCTCATCACGAACGTCTCACCGACCACTACCTCACCGACTGGCACTTCAGCGGCCCTCCCCGCGGCATCGGATCGTGCGCCGCAGTCACAGCCTCGCTGGGCGGCACAAGGACCGACGTCACCATCGAGGTCGTCGAAGCCGTCCCTCCACGACTCATTGTCGAACGGAACGTCAGCTGGGCCGGCCGTCGTCTGGCCCACGGCACGTACACCATCGAGCCGCTGCGGAACGGCGGGAGTCATGTGTCGTTCACCTACACCTGGACACGCACCCCACTCGCCGACCGCCTGCTGGCACCCGTACTCCGGGCCACGATGCGGCGCGCCAACCGCACGGTCATGCGGCGCCTGGCCACCGAGTTGATTCGCCACGTGTCCGCCACCGAAGCCTGACTGTCGCATCTGAATTCCCCGCCACGCCATTTCGTCCTTCGGGGCGCAACGGTCAACGCAACGGCCTCATGCGGGAAAGGTGCACCGCGAGCGACGCACATGGTGCGGAGTTGTCTTCACTGAGATTCGCAAGGGTGTGTGGATAGCGAAGCAACCGCAGGATAGTTGCGGTGTGTGAGTAGCATCAGGGTCTCACCCTCATGCTACGTACGAAAGAGGAGGGCCTCGTGTCCGAAGCCACCACAGTCACCGAAGTCACCGCAGGTTATGCGGAGAAGGTCGGGGAAGACCTCGCGGTCACCAAGAGCGAGCAGGAAAGGGTACGTGCCGAGCTGAACCGGCTGCAGGACCAGCTCCGCCGGCTCGAAGAGAGTGAGCAGGTCCTGGTGAAGTTGCGGGACGTGCTCAGCAGCACCGGTACGCCTACGCCGGCATCCGCGCAGGGCAAGGAGAGGAAGAAGGCCTCGGTGCCTGCGGCCCGCCGCAGGCAGAACGTGCCCGAGCAGCAGAAGGTGTCGAACAAGGCCAAGCCTTCGAAGGCGACCGCATCGGCCAAGGGCGCGGGTCAGGAGACCTGGGCGACGCTGGTCGACGGTTACCTGGCTGGACAGAGCGAGCCAAAGTCCGCCGCTGAGGTGTCGGCCGCGCTGAGCGAGGCTCATCCGCAGCGCAAGGTGCAGACCACAGTCGTCCGCAACACCCTGGAACAGCGAGTTGCCCGCGGACTCCTGGAGCGCTCCAAGCAGGGCCGCTCGGTGTACTACAGCCCCGTCGCCGCACCTGCCGCGGATGCGTCTGCCACGTCTGCTGAGTAGGGCCGTAGGGGGAAGCACAGAAGCCCCGGTGTGCTCACCGTGCGGGTGAGCGGCAGTCGTCGGCGTGGGCGGTGCGCTCTCCCCCGGGCGGAGCTGTTCCGCTGTCGGTGAGCCGGCCGCAGGAGCCCACGGCC
>NZ_JBHVWF010000296.1:0-3055 GCF_042882365.1 Streptomyces sp. NPDC058221
CACTCGTACACCGGCCACTTGGCGTGGTCGGCGTGATCGGCCCCTGGAACTACCCGCTCTACACCCCGATGGGCTCCATCGGTTACGCCCTGGCGGCGGGAAACGCCGTGGTCTTCAAGCCGTCCGAGCTGACCCCGGGCACCGGGGTTCTGCTGGCCGAGCTCTTCGACACCGCGGTGCCCGAGTACCGCGGGCTGCTCACGACCGTGACCGGCGCGGCCTCCACCGGGGACGCCCTGGCCCGGTCCGGAGTCGACAAGCTGGCGTTCACCGGTTCGCCGGGGACGGCCCGCAAGGTGATGGCGGTGTGTGCCGAGACGCTGACACCGTTCCTCGCCGAGTGCGGCGGGAAGGACGCCGTGATCGTCACCGAGGACGCGGACCTGGACGCGGCCGCCGACGCGATCGTGTGGGGCGCACTGAGCAATGCGGGCCAGACCTGCGCGGGGGTGGAGCGCGTCTACGCGGTGCGTGAGATCCACGAGGCCCTGTGCGAACGGGTGGTCAAGCGGGCCGAGGCACTGCGTCCTGGTGCCGGCGCGGACGCCGACTACGGGCCGATGACCCTTCCGGGCCAGGTAGAGATCGTCGATCGGCATGTGACGGGCGCGGTCGAGGCGGGCGCGCGGGCCCTGCTGGGCGGGCCCGAGTCGGTTCGCGCTCCGTATGTCGCGCCGGTCGTGCTGACCGGCGTTCCGGAGGACGCGTCGGCGATGACGGAGGAGACCTTCGGGCCGGTCGTGGCGATCAATCCGGTGGCCGACGTGGACGAGGCGGTTGAGCGGGCCAACGCCTCTCGCTACGCCCTGGGAGCCGCGGTGTTCTGCCGCAACAAGCGCGCCGGCGCGGTGATCGCGGGCCGGCTTCGGGCGGGAGCGGTGTCGGTGAACTCGGTGCTGGGCTTCGCGGCGGTGCCGGCGCTGCCGTTCGGCGGTTCGCAGGACTCCGGCTTCGGGCGGATCCACGGCGCGGAGGGACTGCGTGGCTTCACGTCCGTGCAGTCGACGACGGTGCAGCGGTTCACCCCGCCGATCGCGCTGACCTCCTTCGCGGTTCCGGCCGCCACCCGCGAGCGGGCGGTGCGGCTGGCGCGGGCGGTGCACCGGCATCACTGAACGCCCGGGCCACACGCCGACCGCCCTGCCCCCGGCCCTTCGGGCGCTCAGGGCGGTCAGGCGGTCAGCAGTGGGGCCAGGTAGCGGCGGGCGAAGGCCCTGGCCTGGTCCTCGTCGTCCATCTCGATGCAGCTGGCGGGGTTGAGCAGGAAGGAGACGGCGACGCGCACCATGAGCTCGGCGACCGGCTGCGGGTCCTCGTCGGGACGACCCTCGGCCTGCTGGGCGCGCTGCAGATGGCCCGTCAGGTACGCGACGGTGGCGGAGAGCGAGAAGCCGCCCTGCACGGTCAGATAGGGCAGCACGACCTCGGGTTCGAGACGCAGCAGGCCGCCGAAGAGCGGATGGGCCCGAGTGTGGCGCAGGGCGACCACGAAGCCCTCGACGACCCGCTCCTCCATGGTCGCCAGCGCCGCCACCGCCGAGTCCAGCCGCTCGAAGAACCGGCCGAGCTCGCGCAGCAGGGTGGCCTCGACCAGCTTGTCCTTGGTCTGGAAGCGCCGGAAGACGGTGACGCGTGAGACTCCGGCGCGCTTGGCGACGTCGTCCACCGAGGAGCGGCGCAGGCCCAGGAGGGTGAACTGCTCCAGTGCGGCGTCGAGAATCCGCAGCGCCGTACGGTCCTCCGTCTCCGGCTCCGCGATGGCCCCGGCGGCCCCCGGGTCGTTCGTGTCAGTTCTCATGGTGCTCACGATACCGGCGCATCCTTCCCGAAGAGTCGATGAAACGCTTATCATAACTCCGTAACACGATTCGAACCCCGGAGGACCTGATGGGCAGTCGCCTCACCGAAGAGCAGGCCGATTTCGTCGCGGCCGTCCGTGATTTCGCCAAGCGGGAGTGCGGCACCCGGGAGCAGCGCTCCGCGCTGACCTCGGGCGGCCGCGAAGCCCACAACCCCGAGCTGTACGGCAGGCTCGCCGGCCTGGGCTGGCTCGGCGTGTGCCTGCCCGAGGAGTACGGAGGCTCCGGCGGCGGGCTGGCCGATTCCTGTCTCTTCCTGGAGGAGACCTCGTACGGGATGGTCCCCGCCGGAGGATTCATCACCACCGTCATCGCCGCGAAGGCGTACGAGAAGTTCGGCACCGGGCAGCAGCGGCAGGAGGTGCTGCCAGGTGCCGTGGGCGGTGACGTGCTGGCCATCGCGATGTCGGAGCCGGGGGCCGGGTCGGACGTCGGCGCGCTGCGTTGCCAGGCCCGGCAGGATGCGGACGGCACGTGGGTGATCGACGGTCAGAAGACCTGGATCTCCAACGCGCACTGCGCGAAGCACATCCTGCTGGTCGCCCGCACCGGCGAGGACAAGCACGGTGGCCTCACCATGTTCCATCTGCCCGCCGGCACCGCGGGCGTCGAGGTGCGGCGCATCGACACCATGGGTGGCCGGGAGGTCAACGACGTCTTCCTCACCGGCGTGCGGCTGCCTGCGGACGCGGTCGTCGGCCAGGTGGACAACGGCTGGCGGCAGCTGATGGCCGGGCTGAACTACGAGCGGCTCTTCCTGGCCGCGAACATGCTGGGCCTGGCACGCCGCACCTTCGACGACGCGGTCGCCTACGTCCGCGAGCGCGAGCAGTTCGGCCGCCCTGTCGGATCCTTCCAGGCGCTGCGGCACCGGGTCGCCGACCTCGCCACCGAGATCGAGTGCACCCGGCTGCTGGTGCGTGAGGTGGCCCTCGACTGCGACGCACAGCCGGACAAGCTGTTCCCGCGCGAGGCCTCGATGGCCAAGCTGAAGGCGACCGAGATCGCCAAGCGGGCCGCCCTGGAAGGCATGCAGATGATGGGCGGCTACGGCTACACCACGGAGTTCGACATGGAACGCCATCTGCGGGCCGCCGTGGTCTCCACGGTCTACGGCGGGACGAGCGAGATCCAGCGCGACGTCATCGGCAAGACCTACGGCCTCTGAGACGCCGCGGACGCGGCAGGGCGGCCAT
>NZ_JBHVWF010000297.1:0-3023 GCF_042882365.1 Streptomyces sp. NPDC058221
GGCAAACCAGCCCCCGCGAAACGACGGACGAAGAAGTCAACAACCCCTCGTCCACGCCGCACAGGTTAAAGATCAAGCTAAGGGCTGTCCCGTAACAGCGGGACGCCGGAAGCCCGAGGCCCGTTCCTGCCATGGGCGGTGAAGGGAGGCCGAGGGATTGTCGGTGGTCGCAGGCACACTGGCGGCATGAGCATCTCCTCGTCCGCTGCAGCCGGTGCGTCCCACATCCCTCCTGTTTGGGTTGAGTCGATGGGCGGGCCTTTGATCGTGGTCCCCATCTCCGCGTTGACTGCGTGGTGTGGGAGTGCAGAGACAGGGGTTTTGGCGGGAGAGGCCACCACTCCAGACGACTACGACCGGACCTGCGCGGTGGATGATCAGGCTGGTGTGATCGCCGTTGGAGACAGCGGTGCGCAGGCACTGGTGCTGGCGGACGAGCCCGCTACCAGCTGTTTTCTCGCGGAGCACCGAGCCTTCCTGCGGTGGCTTGCCGCCGGCTCTGAGGCCGAACTGAAAGCTGCGGCTAGGGCTGTCCTCGCAGATGCGGCCACGCAGTGGGATGAGTGCGGCACATGGGTGTCGGACGGTCCAGCCACACTCATGGACTCTGCCGAAGCAGGCTCCGAGTTGGACATCGAGTACCCGGGCGGCGGGATGCCTGCCCAGGCATCGGTCTCGCTGCCCGCCGGCCGCTGGAGGGTCCGCGCCACCCAAACCTGGGCGGGCGAGGAGAACTGGGTCGGCCTGGTCCAGCTACTGCCTATCGAGTCTTGAACCGGCAGGAGTTGAGTTGAGTGCGATCACCCCTCGCGGACAAGCGACGCGGGCGCGGACCTGTTTGTGTGAGCGGTTGTGCTCCTGCTTCCAGGCGGGCAGTTCCTCGCCTGCCCTCCGGCGATGGGGCATGACGACTCCGGTGCCGGGACAGCCGCCATCAGCGATGGTCAGGGTTTTGCCTACGGCAGCCTTGGCTCCGGATTCCTCTCACGCCTTGCAGTCGTCGCGGTTCCCCGGCAGTGGTCGGCCGACTAGGACGACGAGGCATGAGTCAGCATCGATGACGATCTGGTGGTTGGTGGAGTATTGGTAGTTCTTGGACTGTTCCGCCACGGTGTGGTCAACGATGAGCACGGTGTCCTTGGCGAAGCGGAGCCGGGGTCGTAGTGCAAGGAACGGGCCGACCTGGGTGACAATCCGGTCTACTGCGGACTTTGAGCTTCCGAAGAGCAGGGCCAGCTGGCGCATCGTCAAGTTCGTACGCCAGTTGGCCGTGCCCAGCAACACCCGATCGTCCAATGGAAGGCTCCACTGCCGTCCCGGACGCACAGCGCCAGCCCTTTCGCGGCGCAGTGACCAACGCGCGGAAGTGGTGAGGGCTGAGGCCAGTGAACGGGCCCATCCATGACGGCTCCGACGCCGTGATCACACGAGCCACATCAAGATCATCTCACCTGTGGCCAGCCGTTACGGGACACCCCTTGACCGACCGGGCATTCTCACCCATTTTCGGTGACACGGATGATCGTCTTGCCGGGGGTGCGCTTGTCCGGGGCGAACGCGGCTGCCGTCTCGGCGAGCGGCCGAACCGCGCCGACGACCGGCTTGAGGCGTCCGTCTCGCAGCCGCTGCGCGAGGTCGGCAAGGCGACCCCGGTCGGGTTCGACGACGAAGAAGACGGCCCGCCCGTCACGGGGATGGACAGTGACCGGTTCGGCGATGGTGACCAAGGTGCCGCCGGGGCGGACCAGTTTGGTGGATTGTTCCAGGATCGATCCGCCGATCACGTCGAACACCACGTCGACCTCGCCGATGTCCTCCAGGCTCCCGGCCTGGAGATCGACGAAGGTGTCCGCGCCGAGGCCGAGAGCGGTGTCGCGGTCGTCTGCCCGGCCGGTGCCGATCACCCGGGCACCCACCCCACGGGCCAGCTGCACAGCGATGGAGCCGACACCGCCCGCAGCACCGTGAATGAGCACGCTCTGGCCGGTTGTCAGGTGGGCGTGGTCGAACAGGGCCTGCCAGGCGGTGAGCCCGGAGATCGGCAGCGCGGCGGCCGTGACGTGGTCGACGTCGGCCGCAAGCGGGGCGAGGTTGCGAGCCTCGACCGCGACATACTGAGCCAGCGAGCCGTTGCGGGCCCAGTCGGTCAGCCCGAGCACCCGCTGCCCGACCGTCAGACCAGTGGTGCCGTAGCCCAGTTCGGTGACCACGCCGGACAGCTCGTGGCCGGGCACGCTCGGAGTCCGGTCGCGTCCGGCCCGATCGGTCCAGGTGCCGGGCCAGGCCAGCTCGCCCGGGGTGAAACCGGCGGCGTGGACCTGCACGATCACGTCGTTCTCGGCAGCGTGCGGATGGGGCAACTCGGTGAGGGTCAGGCCGCTGACGCCGGCGTCACGGTCCTGGACGGTGATGGCTCGCATGAGGGTCCTCTCGGAGGTAGACGTGCAGGAGACGGGCATCGCGCCTTGTGGGCGCAGGCATCGCTTTCTCAGGAGGCCGACCGCCCGCCTTGACTCAACCCAGCGCCGCCCGCCCATGCCCGCCACCGCACATCTGCGGACGAGAATGCCGGTAGGCTCCTTCGCGGTCACCCTTACGACCTTAAGGGCAAATCGACCCAAATCCATGGGCCAATTGTGTCGCCTCCCCATGGGCCATTTCTCAAGCCTTCGTCACCCACCAGGCACACCACTGCTCGGCCCGTTCTGACGCGGCGGCCCTCTGTACGGACGCGGACATGGGCGCCAACCAGCTTCACCCAGCCGTCAATGAGGCCGTCCGCCGCACCCTGCTGTTGCTGCTGCCACGGCTGTGGGCCGCGCCAAGCGCCTGCCCTTATCCCCGGCGCTCCAGAGTCTGGACCTGACACCGCGACACCTCGCACCGACGACCCACCGGGAGCACGACGGCCCCACCAGTATCAACGAGCTAGCTGTATTGACCCGCAGCGTTGTTGACTCGGTTGATCGGGGGCTGGCCTCCGAGTGCGGTGTGGCAGCGATGGTAGTTGTAGCTGTGGAGGA
>NZ_JBHVWF010000298.1:0-2861 GCF_042882365.1 Streptomyces sp. NPDC058221
CGACCACCGCTTCGAATGGACCCGGGCCGAATTCCGGGACTGGGCCGGCGAAGTGGCCGGCCGGCACGGGTACGACGTGGAGTTCGTGCCCGTAGGACCCGACGACCCCGAGGTGGGGCCGCCCACACAGATGGCCGTGTTCACCATGACCGCGGCCGACGGGACCGAGAAGGAGGCGAAAGCCGCATGAGCAGTACCCGTGACAGCAGCACGCGCATCCTGCCGGTGACCGACCTCTCCCTCGTGGTCCTCATCGGGGCGAGCGGATCGGGCAAGTCCACCTTCGCCCACCGGCACTTCGAGCCGACCGAGGTCATCTCGTCCGACTTCTGCCGGGGCCTCGTCGCCGACGACGAGAACGACCAGAGCGCCAGCCGGGACGCCTTCGACGTCCTGCACTACATCGCGGGCAAGCGCCTGGCCGCCGGCCGGCTGACCGTCGTCGACGCCACCAGCGTCCAGCCCGAGAGCCGCCGTCAGCTGGTACGGCTCGCCCGGGAGCACGACGTGCTGCCCATCGCGATCGTGCTCGACCTGCCCGAGGAGGTCTGCCTCGCACGCAACGCGGACCGTCCCGACCGGGCCGGCATGCCCCGCCATGTCGTGCAGCGCCACCGCCGCGAGCTGCGCCGCTCGCTGCGGGGCCTGGAGCGCGAGGGCTTCCGCAAGGTCCACATCCTGCACACCGAGGAGGAGGCCGAGCACGCCGAAGTGGTGCGGGAGCGCCGCTACAACGACCTCCGCCACCTCACCGGCCCCTTCGACATCATCGGCGACGTCCACGGCTGCAGCTCCGAGCTGGAGACCCTCCTCGGCAAGCTCGGCTACACGGACGGGGCGCATTCCGAAGGGCGCACGGCCGTCTTCGTCGGCGACCTCGTCGACCGCGGCCCCGACAGCCCCGGGGTGCTGCGCCGCGTCATGTCGATGGTGTCCGACGGCAACGCCCTGTGCGTGCCCGGCAACCACGAGAACAAGCTCGGCCGCTACCTCAGAGGCCGCAAGGTCCAGCAGACCCACGGACTCGCGGAGACCATCGGGCAGCTGGAGCGGGAGGACACCGAGGACCCGGACTTCCGGGGACGGGTCAGGGAGTTCATCGACGGGCTCGTCAGCCACTACGTACTGGACGGCGGCAAGCTCGTCGTCTGCCACGCAGGCCTGCCCGAGAAGTACCACGGACGCACCTCCGGACGGGTCCGCTCGCACGCACTGTACGGCGACACCACCGGCGAGACCGACGCGTTCGGCCTGCCGGTGCGCTACCCGTGGGCGGAGGACTACCGGGGGAGCGCCGCCGTCGTCTACGGCCACACCCCCGTGCCCACCACCTCCTGGGTCAACAACACCATCTGCCTGGACACCGGAGCCGTCTTCGGCGGCCGGATGACCGCGCTGCGCTGGCCGGAGCGCGAACTCGTCGACGTGCCGGCCGAGCAGGTCTGGTACGAGCCGGTCAAGCCGCTGACCACCGAGGCGCCCGGCGGCCGTGAGGGCCGCCCGCTGGACCTCGCCGACGTGCAGGGCCGCCGGGTCGTGGAGACCCGGCACATGGGCCGGATCGCGGTGCGCGAGGAGAACGCGGCGGCTGCGCTGGAGGTCATGAGCCGCTTCGCCGTCGACCCGCGACTGCTCGCCTACCTCCCGCCGACCATGGCGCCGACGGCCACCTCGAAGGAGGAGGGCTACCTGGAGCACCCGGCCGAGGCGTTCGAGCAGTACCGGGCGGACGGCGTGGACAGGGTCGTGTGCGAGGAGAAGCACATGGGCTCGCGGGCGGTGGCCCTGGTCTGCCGGGACGCGGACGCGGCACGGGAACGCTTCGGGACGGCAGGCGCCGCCCCGGGCGACGGGGGAGGGCCGACGGGTGCGCTGTACACCCGCACCGGACGCCCGTTCCTGGACGACACCGCACTGACCGAGGCCGTCCTCGGCCGGCTGCGCGCGGCGGTCACCGCCGCCGGGCTGTGGAAGGAGTGGGACACCGACTGGGTGCTGCTCGACGCCGAGCTGATGCCCTGGTCCCTCAAGGCGGCCGGACTGCTCCGCTCGCAGTACGCGGCGGTCGGCGCCGCATCGGGTGCCGTCTTCCCCGCAGCGGGGGCGGCCCTCGCGGCAGCGGCTGACCGGGGCATCGACGTCGGCGCGCTCGCGGACCGGCAGCGCGGCCGGGCCGAGGACGCGGCCGCGTTCACCGAGGCCTACCGCCGCTACTGCTGGAGCACCGAGGGGCTCGACGGGGTGCGGCTGGCACCGTTCCAGATCCTCGCCGTGCAGGGCCGTTCGCTCGCCGCCGTACCCCATGACGAGCAGCTGGCCTGGCTGGACCGGCTGGTGGAGCACGACCCCACGGGGCTGCTCCAGGTCACCCGGCGGCTCGTCGTCGACACCGCCGACGAGGCATCGGTCCGCTCCGGCATCGACTGGTGGCGCGAGATGACCGGCCGCGGCGGCGAGGGCATGGTCGTCAAGCCGCTCGGCGCGTTCGTCAGGGACGGCAAGGGCCGGCTGGTGCAGCCAGGCATCAAGGTGCGCGGCCGGGAGTACCTGCGGATCATCTACGGTCCCGAGTACACCCGCCCGGAGAACCTGGACCGGCTGCGCGGCCGGTTCCTCGGCCACAAGCGCTCGCTCGCCCTGCGCGAGTACGCGCTGGGTCTCGAAGCCCTGGACCGGCTCGCCGACGGTGAACCGCTGTGGCGGGTGCACGAGGCGGTCTTCGCGGTGCTGGCACTGGAGTCGGAGCCGGTGGATCCGCGGCTCTAGCTTGATCTTTAACGTCAGGGCCCGAACGGTTCGTCGTACTTGATCACTCGGATTGGTAACTGCGGTACACGCAGGCGGCCTTCGGCTGAGCATGT
>NZ_JBHVWF010000299.1:0-2472 GCF_042882365.1 Streptomyces sp. NPDC058221
TGTGGCGGGATGGGGATGTGACGTATGCGGAGGTGGAGTTGCCTGCGGGTACTGATCCGGGTGGGCATACTCTGCATCCCGCACTCCTCGACGCCGGGCTTCATGCGTTGTTGCTGGATGAGGAGGAGGACGGTCCGGTCCGGGTTCCCTTCTCCTGGTCGAACGTCACGCTGCACGCGACCGGAGCCACCAGCCTCCGCGTGACCCTCACAAAAACCGCCGACGAAAACGTATCGGTCCACTTGGCCGACGGAGAGGGAGCTCCTGTCGCCACTGTGGAATCACTGACGGTGCGGCCCCTCGGCGCGGAGCACCTCGTTGACAGCCAAGTACGCAACTCGCTCTACGAGCTGGCCTGGCCGTCAGTCCCGGCCTCGGCGCCCCGCCTGGGGACGACGGCATCGCGGGCGGTGGTGCTCGGTGGCACCGAGTATCCCGACCTTCCCGCGATCGTCGTCGACGGATCAGTGCCGGACTTTGTCGTCCTACCCGTGGACACGCGCACGCCCGGCGGCCCGGCCCCCGCCGACCTGGTGCTCGACATCCTTCAGGCGTGGGTGGCCGAGGACCGGTTCTCCCCATCACGCCTTGTCGTGCTCACTCGTGGTGCCGTGTCCACCACTGGCTCGGATCCTGCGCCCGACCTTGACCTTGCAGGTGTATGGGGCCTTGTACGAGCGGCGCAGGCGGAATTCCCCGACCGATTCCTCCTGGTGGACGAGGAGGTGGAGGGTTCGGCACCGGAAGCCGTGCTGGAAGGCCTTCCAGCCGATGAGCCTCAACTTGCCCTGCGTAACGGCGTCGCTCATGCCCCACGCCTCGTAAGGCCGGCCGCTCGGCGCGATGCCGACCGCAGCCCCGAGCGCGGCTTCGACCCGTCCGGGACCGTCCTGCTCACAGGCGCGACCGGAGCGCTGGGATCACTGCTCGCACGGCACTTGGTGGAGGCCCACCACGTAGGTCATCTGCTCCTGGCTTCGAGGCGTGGCCCAGATGCGCCGGGCGCAGCCGAGCTGGTGGATGAACTCGCCTCGCTGGGAGCCGAAGTTGCTCTGGCAACGTGCGATGTTGGGGACCGGACGGCACTCGCCGAGCTCCTCTCCTCGATTCCGGCTGAACACCCGCTCACCGCGGTGGTTCATACGGCAGGTGCACTGGACGATGCCACGATCGAGTCGTTGACACCGGAGCGGATGAGCACGGTTGCCCGACCGAAGTCGGATGCGGCGCGGAATCTGCACGAACTTACCCGGGACCTTCCGGTCCCCCTCAGCGCCTTCGTGCTCTTCTCGTCCGTCGCCGCGACGTTCGGCAGCGCGGGCCAGGGCAACTACGGAGCGGCGAACGCTGCTCTGGACGCACTCGCCCAGCAGCGTCGAGCCGAGGGCCTGCCCGCCCTGTCGCTCGCGTGGGGGCTGTGGGAGACACCCGGCGGCATGGCCGGCGGGCTGTCGGACAGTGACCGCTCCAGGATGGCGGCGACCGGTATAGGCGCACTGTCGCCGGAGGCGGGGCTGGCACTCTTCGACCTGGCGCTCGGACTCGGGGAGCCCTTCGTGGTCCTCGCACAAATCAATACGGCAGCACTGCGCTCCCGGGCGGCCGACGGTGCGTTGCCGGCGATACTGCGCGAGCTCGTTCCGGCAAGTTCCAGGAGCGATGCCGCACTGGCCGCCTCGCCGACACGGAACCTGGACGGGCTCAGTCCACAACAGCTTGCATCGGCAGTGCCGCAGTTGGTGCGAAGCGAGATCGCTTCTGTCCTCGGCCACGCGACGCCCGGCATCGTCGAGACGGACCGAGGCCTGCTGGAAATGGGATTCGACTCGCTGACTGCCGTGGAGCTCCGGAACCGACTGTCCAGCGCCACGGGGCTTCGCCTGACTACAACACTCGTCTTCGACCATCCGACGCCTGCCGCCCTCGCCGACTACCTCATCGACGAACTCTGCCGGGACAGTGCGGGACCTGCTTCCGTACTCGCGGAGCTGGAGCGTATCGAGAAGGCCATTTCCGGGATCACGCTCGGCGAGGCAGACCGCGAACTGATCGGCGAACGACTCCGGCGGCTGTCCCGCAACTGGAGCGGGGACGACCCTCACGATGCCGGCCGGGCGGCCAGCCACGACGACGTGGAAGACCTCTTGTCGGCAACGGACGACGAACTGTTCCTGGCACTCGACACCGAACTCGAAACAACAGGCACGGACGACACCGGCCGAGAGCCGCTGGCCGAAGGAGACGACGTCGCATGACGAACAACGAGGACAAGCTTCGCGACTATCTCAAGCGAGCCACGGCGGACCTGCGCCTCACCCGTCAGCGTCTGCGCGACGCGGAGGCGGCGGCCGAGGACAGGGACCAGGAACCGATCGCGGTCGTGGGGATGAGTTGCCGGTTCCCGGGTGGGGTTTCGTCTCCCGAGGAGTTGTGGGAACTGCTGGAGCGGGGCGAGGACGCGATCGGAGAGTT
>NZ_JBHVWF010000300.1:0-2339 GCF_042882365.1 Streptomyces sp. NPDC058221
CTGCTCAACAGGGCACTGACCACAGCGCCCCGCCGGCCCGCCGCGCATCGCGGCAAGGGCTGGGAGGAGGTCACCCAGCAGGCGATCTCCGCGCTGGTCGCGCGGGGCACTCCGCTGGTGTCGGTCCTGTGGGGCCGCGACGCCCGCAATCTGCGTCCCTCGCTCGGGGATTTCCCGGCGATCGAGTCCTCACACCCCTCCCCCATGTCGGCGGACCGCGGGTTCTTCGGCTCCCGGCCGTTCAGCCGGACCAATGAGCTGTTGGTGAGCCAGGGCGCCCAGCCGGTCGAGTGGCGGCTGCCGTGACGTCCGCGTCCGCCGGAAGCGGCCCGGCGGCCGACGGCCCGGGCCTGCCGGGCCGGCCCGGGGAGTACATCCTCGGGGTGGACTCGGGCGGTTCCGGGCTGCGGGTGGCGCTGGGCACGGCCGGCTCGGACGCTCCCCTGGCCACCGCGGCGTGCGCCGAACCGGTACGGACCGGGCCTTCCGGCATCGACGCCGCCCATCTGCTGGAACAGCTGCTGCCCACTGTCCGGAACCTGCTCGCGCGACACGGCGGCGGCAGCCGGATCGTGGCCGCGGCGATCGGTGCGGCCGGTATGGCCACACTCGGCGACCGGCTGCGGGCCGAACTGCCGGCCGCCCTGGCGGACGCGCTCGGGGTACGGCGGCTGGCGCTCGCCGCCGACGCGGTGACCGCGTACGCCGGAGCGGTCGGGCAGCGGCCCGGCGCGGTGGTCGCGGCCGGCACCGGCCTGATCGCTCTCGGTACGGATCTGGCGCAGTGGCGGCGGGCCGACGGCTGGGGCCATCTGCTGGGCGACAGCGGCGGCGGCGCCTGGATCGGCCGCGCCGGACTCGACGCGGCGATGCGCGCCCATGACGGCCGGCGGGGCGGATCCCCGGCCCTGCTCGCCCGGCTCGAGGCGGTGTTCGGTCCGGCACCCGGACTGCCTGGCCTGCTCTATCCGCGCACCGACCGGCCCGCGGTCCTTGCCTCGTTCGCACCCGAGGTGGCCACCTGCGCGGCGCACGATCCCGTCGCCGAGGGCATTCTCCGTGCCGCCGCCGGACATATCGCGGAGGCCGCCGCAGCCGTGTGCCCCAAGGCCGGGGCAGACGACGAGGAATGCGAAGTGGCGCTGACGGGTGGCTTGTTCCGGATGGGTGACCCGTTGCTCGTACCGCTGCGCGAGGAGCTGGCCCGGCAGCTGCCGCACGCACGGGCGGTCCCCGGTTCGGGTGACCCTCTGATCGGTTCGCTGCGGATCGCGCAGGCGCTGGCCGGCGGTGGTCTGCTGCTGCCGCACCATCCGACGCTGCTCTGCATTCCGCTGTCCGGACCGGACCGGCACCCCGGCACAGGGGTGACAGAGCAGGGCAGTTGACCGGTAAGCCGCCCATCGGATAAATGCGGACAGATGACGCTCGACCGGACCCTCCCCGCGCAGCGGGGTACCCAAAACCAGTAGCATGCGGCGCCATGAGCACCCCCACTGGGCCCGCTTCCGGCCTGCCTGTACGAATGCCGCGACCTCGCCAGTCCGGACGGCACCGCCGCCCGGAGCCCGCGGTCGCACCTGAGGGCGCTGCCGCGCTCGTTCTCGCCGTTCCCGGTACGCCCTCTTCGGCCACCCGCAGTCTGGCCGAAGAAGTGATCAGCATTGCCCGCTCCGAGCTGCCCGGTCTTAACGCCCTGATCGGCTACCTCGACGGCGACGATGCCGAGTACCCCACTCTTGCCTCCGTGCTCGCGCACTCCGCCGCCGAGCGCGTCGCGCGCTTCGAGCAGGCGACGGCCGCGGGCCGTGAGGTCGCTCCGCCCGAGGGCCCGGCCGCCGTCGTGGTACCGCTGCTCGCAGGGCCGGACAGCGCCCTTGTGCAGCGGATAGGCCAAGCGATCACGGACAGCCAGGCACCGGCCGAGCTGACCGATGTGCTCGGCCCGCACCCGCTGCTCGCCGAGGCGCTGCACGTTCGCCTCTCCGAGGCCGGCCTCGCCCGCGCCGACCGCGCCAGGCTGTTCACGGTGGCCACGGCCGCCGATGGCATCGTGCTGGCCACGGTGGGCGGCGAGGAGGCTGTGCAGGCCGCCGGGATCACCGGAATGCTGCTGGCCGCCCGGCTTGCGGTGCCGGTGATGGCAGCCGCCCTGGACGTCGAGGGTTCGGTCGCCTCGATCGCCGCGCAGCTGAAGGACGCCGGCTCGCTCCAGCTGGCGGTCGCGCCGTACCTGGTGGGTCCGGAGGTGGCCGAGGGGCTGCTGGACTCCGCCGTCAAGGAAGCGGGCTGCGCGAGCGCCGAGCCGCTCGGTGCCTACCCGGCGATCGGCAAGCTGG
>NZ_JBHVWF010000301.1:0-2192 GCF_042882365.1 Streptomyces sp. NPDC058221
GGCGGATGTGCACATCGTGGGCGTCTCCTCCCTGGCCGCCGGCCACCTCACCCTCGTCCCCGCGCTCCGCGAGGAGCTCGCGGCCGAGGGGCGCGGCGACATCATGATCGCCGTCGGTGGGGTCATACCGCCCCAGGACGTGCCCACCCTCTTGGACATGGGGGCAGCCGCCGTGTTCCCTCCGGGAACGGTGATTCCGGACGCCGCGTACGACCTGGTGAGCCTGATGGCGGCCAGGATCGGGCACGACGATCTGTGAGGTTCTGAAACGCCGTGCCAATCGATCTCGACATGTACGTCGACGGGGGGCTCGCCGGCAGGAGGGACAGTGGTCGCGCGCGCTGTCACGCTCGTCGATTCCACCCGCTCCAGCCATCGGTCCCTGGTCCAGCGACTGCTGACGCAGCTGATGCCGCACAGCGGGAGAGCCCGGAGGGCCGGCTCAGTTACGAGAGGGCTGCGCCGTCCGGCAGGGCGGTATGCTCAGATCCGTTCAGGGTGTCAACATTTTTCAGGAACCGGCACGGGGTGAAGCTGTTCACTAGGCATGTGAGGCCTGGTGCGCCCGTAATGTGGCATCCGTGTTGTCGGGGTCACGATGGAAAGTGTAGGCAGTCCTGCGGGGCGAGTCAGCTACGGTAGTAGCCGTAATCAGTCCGCTCGGTTGAGTGACCGAGCGGGCACCGAGACGTGGGAGAGGCCGGCACGCAATGACAGCAGGGTCAGCCGAGGTGGCGGACAAGCTCGCCCATCCGGACGAAGTGAGTCGAGCCCATCACGCTGTGCGGCGCGCGATCATGCGAGGCGAACTGCGGGCCGGAGATCCACTGTCCCAGGTCGAGCTCGCTCGGCAGCTCGGGGTAAGCCGTGGCCCGCTGCGTGAGGCTCTCAGAATCCTCCAACGTGAGGGCTTCATTCAGCAGGAATCCCAGCACCGTGCCCGAGTGGCGACGTTCAGCGACGACGACCTCGACGACCTCTACGCCATGCGTATCAGTCTCGAAGCGCTCGCTGTCGGGATCGCCGTGCCGCGCATGAGCGAGGAACACCTCCACCGAATCGACCGGCTGCTGCACGAAATGGACGAGACGGCGCGTACCGGCGACGTCGAGCAGTGGGAGTGCCCGCACGAAGCGTTCCACCGCGCGCTGGTTCACCCATCGGGCCCGCGCCTCGAGCGGGAACTGGCCCTGCTGTCGGACCATGCCACGCGCTACCGCATGGCCTTCGTCACGTGGAATCCACTCGAATGGCAAGCCGGCACGAGCGAACAGCATCACAAGATCGCCGAAGCGGTCATGGCACGCGACCCGGACGCCGCCGCGCTCGCACTGGCGAACCATCTCGGCCGAACCGCTCTGGTGGTGCTCTCCATGGCGTCACCCAGGTTCGAGCCGGTCCGAGTGCGCAGAGCCCTTTCCGCGGTGTGCAGCCGGTAGCCGTAGACCACGCAGCGCTCTCTCCACACCATCGCTACCGTCTCCGCCGAGCGATCAGGGTTGGACGTGGCGCGACCGGAGGGACGGGGCGAGGCGCACATCAGGCTCTTGCGTTCTCCGTTCGCGGTCAGCCCGCGGTGGGGAGCTGGGTCTGGATGAGGTCCATGACCGAGGAGTCGGTGAGTGTGGTGACGTCTCCGAGTTCACGGTTCTCGGCGACATCACGCAGCAGGCGCCGCATGATCTTGCCGGAGCGGGTCTTCGGCAGTTCGGCCACCGGCAGGATCCGCTTCGGCTTGGCGATCGGGCCGAGGGTGGTGCCGACGTGGTTGCGCAGCTCCGCGACCAGTTCGTCGGATGCGGTTGCCGTGCCGCGCAGGATGACGAACGCGACGATGGCCTGGCCGGTCGTCTCGTCGGCGGCGCCGACCACGGCTGCCTCGGCGACGGCCGGGTGCGAGACGAGGGCGGATTCGACCTCGGTGGTCGAGATGTTGTGCCCGGACACCAGCATGACGTCGTCGACGCGGCCGAGGAGCCAGATGTCGCCGTCCTCGTCCTTCTTGGCGCCGTCGCCCGCGAAGTACTTGCCCTCGAAGCGGGACCAGTAGGTGTCGAGGAAGCGCTGGTCGTCGCCCCAGATGGTGCGCAGCATGGCGGGCCACGGCTCGGTGAGGACGAGATAGCCGCCTCCGCCGTCCGGGACCTCGCGGGCCTCGTCGTCGACGACGGTGGCGGAGATGCCCGGCAGTG
>NZ_JBHVWF010000302.1:0-2094 GCF_042882365.1 Streptomyces sp. NPDC058221
GATATGAGAAGGCAGACCCAGGGAACTGAAACATCTAAGTACCTGGAGGAAGAGAAAGCAAATGCGATTCCCTGAGTAGCGGCGAGCGAAACGGGACCAGCCCAAACCAAGAGGCTTGCCGCTTGGGGTTGTAGGACACTCTGTACGGAGTTACAAAGGAACGAGGTAGATGAAGAGGTCTGGAAAGGCCCGCCATAGGAGGTAACAGCCCTGTAGTCAAAACTTCGTTCTCTCCTGAGTGGATCCTGAGTACGGCGGAACACGTGAAATTCCGTCGGAATCCGGGAGGACCATCTCCCAAGGCTAAATACTCCCTAGTGACCGATAGTGAACCAGTACCGTGAGGGAAAGGTGAAAAGCACCCCGGAAGGGGAGTGAAAGAGATCCTGAAACCGTGTGCCTACAAGTAGTCAGAGCCCGTTAACGGGTGATGGCGTGCCTTTTGTAGAATGAACCGGCGAGTTACGATCCCGTGCAAGGTTAAGCAGAAGATGCGGAGCCGCAGCGAAAGCGAGTCTGAATAGGGCGAATTGAGTACGTGGTCGTAGACCCGAAACCAGGTGATCTACCCATGTCCAGGGTGAAGTTCAGGTAACACTGAATGGAGGCCCGAACCCACGCACGTTGAAAAGTGCGGGGATGAGGTGTGGGTAGGGGTGAAATGCCAATCGAACCTGGAGATAGCTGGTTCTCTCCGAAATAGCTTTAGGGCTAGCCTCAAGGTAAGAGTCTCGGAGGTAGAGCACTGATTGAACTAGGGGTCCTCATCGGATTACCGAATTCAGTCAAACTCCGAATGCCAATGACTTATCCTTGGGAGTCAGACTGCGAGTGATAAGATCCGTAGTCGAAAGGGAAACAGCCCAGACCGCCAGCTAAGGTCCCAAAGTATACGTTAAGTGGAAAAGGATGTGGAGTTGCTTAGACAACCAGGATGTTGGCTTAGAAGCAGCCACCATTTAAAGAGTGCGTAATAGCTCACTAGTCGAGTGACTCTGCGCCGAAAATGTACCGGGGCTAAATACACCACCGAAGCTGCGAATTGATACCAATGGTATCAGTGGTAGGGGAGCGTTCTAAGGGCAGTGAAGTCAGACCGGAAGGACTGGTGGAGCGCTTAGAAGTGAGAATGCCGGTATGAGTAGCGAAAGAGGGGTGAGAATCCCCTCCACCGAATGCCTAAGGTTTCCTGAGGAAGGCTCGTCCGCTCAGGGTTAGTCGGGACCTAAGCCGAGGCCGAAAGGCGTAGGCGATGGACAACAGGTTGATATTCCTGTACCACCTATACATCGTTTGAACGATGGGGGGACGCAGAAGGATAGGGTAAGCGCGCTGTTGGATATGCGCGTCCAAGCAGTTAGGCCGGAAACGAGGCAAATCCCGTTTCCATTAAGGCGGAGCTGTGATGGCGAGCGAAATATAGTAGCGAAGTTCCTGATTCCACGCTGCCAAGAAAAGCCTCTAGCGAGATGAAAGGTGCCCGTACCGCAAACCGACACAGGTAGGCGAGGAGAGAATCCTAAGGTGATCGAGAGAACTCTCGTTAAGGAACTCGGCAAAATGACCCCGTAACTTCGGGAGAAGGGGTGCTCTCTTAGGGTGCAAGCCCGAGAGAGCCGCAGTGAATAGGCCCAAGCGACTGTTTAGCAAAAACACAGGTCTCTGCGAAGCCGTAAGGCGAAGTATAGGGGCTGACGCCTGCCCGGTGCTGGAAGGTTAAGAGGAGCGCTTAGCGTAAGCGAAGGTGCGAATTGAAGCCCCAGTAAACGGCGGCCGTAACTATAACGGTCCTAAGGTAGCGAAATTCCTTGTCGGGTAAGTTCCGACCCGCACGAAAGGCGCAACGATCTGGGCACTGTCTCAACGAGAGACTCGGTGAAATTATAGTACCTGTGAAGATGCAGGTTACCCGCGACAGGACGGAAAGACCCCGTGGAGCTTTACTGTAGCCTGATATTGAATTTTGGTACAGTTTGTACAGGATAGGCGGGAGCCATTGAAACCGGAGCGCTAGCTTCGGTGGAGGCGCTGGTGGGATACCGCCCTGACTGTATTGAAATTCTAACCTACGGGTCTTATCCACCCGGGAGTCAG
>NZ_JBHVWF010000303.1:0-2055 GCF_042882365.1 Streptomyces sp. NPDC058221
AGCGTGGGACAGGCCGTTCCTCCGTTTCCGCGCCCTACGGCGAACGGTGAGGGCATCGGCTGACGGGACGTGGCAGGACATGCCGAGAGCGTCAGGGCGGCACCCCTGGAGCCCGAGCCGTCGTCCGGTGCCGGGGCCTTCCGCGCTCCTCCGCCAGAGGCCTTACGGAAGGGCCAGCATCCGCTCAAGCGCCAGCTTGGCGTACTTCTCCGTCTCCGGTTCGACCTCGATCCGGTTCACGAGATTGCCCTCGGCGAGCGACTCCAGCGTCCACACCAGGTGCGGCAGGTCGATCCGGTTCATCGTCGAGCAGAAGCACACCGTCTTGTCGAGGAAGACGATCTCCTTGTCCTCGGCCGCGAACCGGTTCGCCAGGCGCCGCACCAGGTTCAGCTCGGTGCCGATCGCCCACTTCGATCCGGCCGGGGCCGCCTCCAGGGCCTTGATGATGTACTCCGTCGAGCCGACGTGGTCCGCCGCCGCCACGACCTCGTGCTTGCACTCCGGGTGCACCAGCACGTTGACGCCGGGTATGCGCGCACGGACGTCGTTGACGGACTCCACCGAGAAGCGCCCGTGCACCGAGCAGTGCCCGCGCCACAGGATCATCTTCGCGTCGCGCAGCTGCTCGGCCGTGAGGCCGCCGTTCGGCTTGTGCGGGTTGTAGAGGACGCAGTCCTCCAGGGTCATCCCCATGTCGCGTACGGCGGTGTTCCGGCCCAGGTGCTGGTCGGGGAGGAACAACACCTTCTCTCCCTGCTCGAAGGCCCACTCCAGGGCGCGCTTCGCATTGGACGAGGTGCAGATCGTGCCGCCGTGGCGGCCGGTGAAGGCCTTGATGTCGGCCGAGGAGTTCATGTACGAGACGGGCACGACCTGCTCGGCGACGCCGGCCTCGGTCAGTACGTCCCAGCACTCGGCGACCTGTTCGGCGGTGGCCATGTCGGCCATCGAACAGCCCGCCGCCAGGTCCGGCAGCACGACCTTCTGGTCGTCGGTCGTCAGGATGTCCGCGGACTCGGCCATGAAGTGCACACCGCAGAAGACGATGTACTCGGCCTCCGGACGCGCCGCGGCGTCCCGCGCCAGCTTGAACGAGTCGCCGGTCACGTCCGCGAACTGGATGACCTCGTCGCGCTGGTAGTGGTGTCCGAGTACGAAGACCTTCTCGCCCAGCTTCTCCTTGGCCGCGCGGGCACGCTCCACCAGGTCCGGGTCGGACGGGGAGGGCAGGTCACCGGGGCATTCGACGCCGCGCTCGCTCCTGGGGTCGGCGTCGCGGCCGAGCAGGAGCAGGGCGAGGGGCGACGGCTGGACATCGAGTTCCTGGACGGGGTGGGCCGTGGTCACGTCACGCACCCTTTCTTCTCTGCGAGGAGCCTTTTCGTCTAATTGACGTTATCTATCATATCCGCTTCACGTCACTTTGACGATGCCGATAGCGTCAATGTGACGCACCCCCTCGCGGGGCCGGTGTGCGAGCATGAAGGGAACAGGCAAGCGCGCGGCCCGGAATGAATCCGCGGTTCCGGCGGTTGCAACGTCGGCAAGCAGACTCCGTACAACCCGGGAGAGAAGCAGATGTCCGTATCGGACGAGACCACCACCGTGAGCGACGGCATCCTCCTGTCCGACGCCGCCGCAGCCAAGGTCAAGGGCCTGCTGGAGCAGGAAGGCCGCGACGATCTTGCACTGCGCGTCGCCGTCCAGCCCGGCGGTTGCTCGGGCCTGCGCTACCAGCTCTTCTTCGACGAGCGGTCGCTCGACGGCGATGTCGTGAAGGACTTCGGCGGCGTCAAGGTCGTCACCGACCGGATGAGCGCCCCGTACCTGGGCGGCGCCTCGGTCGACTTCGTCGACACCATCGAGAAGCAGGGCTTCACCATCGACAACCCGAACGCCACGGGTTCCTGCGCCTGCGGTGACTCCTTCAGCTAGAGCGCCTGAGCGAAGCGATACGGCGGCGGGGCCCGGGAGGATTGAGGGGGGGGGCGCCCCGAAGCGGACGGGGCCCCCCCCCCGGGGGGGCGGCCAAAAAGGGGCCCCCCCGCGGCC
>NZ_JBHVWF010000304.1:0-2046 GCF_042882365.1 Streptomyces sp. NPDC058221
GCTGCGGGAACTGCAGAGCCAGGGAGTGGCGTTCCTCTTCATCTCCCACCACCTGCAGGAGGTGTACGAGCTCTGCACGGCGGTCACGGTCTACCGCGACGCCCGACACGTCCTCACCGCCCCGGTGGCAGATGTGGCGAAGGCGGAACTGGTGGCGGCGATGACGGGCGAGAAGGCCGCCGGGGCCGCCGCCTGGCACGCCGCCGGCACCGCCGCACCGCTCGACCCCGCCGCGGAGCCCGTCCTGCGCACCGAGGGACTCACCCTGGAGGGGCGGTTCGAACCGCTGGACCTCCAGGTGCGTGCCGGCGAGGTGCTCGGTCTGGCCGGCTCCGCGGCCAGCGGCAACACCGCGCTGGGCGAGGTGCTGGCCGGCATGCGCAAGGCCGGTGGCGGCACGGTCCGGGTGCACGGCGAGCCCGTGCGCTCGGGAAGCGTGCCGCACGCGCTGGCCGCCGGGATCGGATACATCCCCGAGGACCGGCACGACCAGGGCCTCGTCCTGCAGCGCAGTGTCGCCGAGAACGCCACCCTCACGGTCACCGACCAGCTCGGCCCGTGGGGGACCGTACTGCCCTCCCGTACGCGGGAGTTCGCCCGGGGCATGATCGACTCGCTGGACATCAAGACCCAGGGGCCCGAGCAGCCCGTCTCCGGGCTCTCCGGCGGCAACCAGCAGAAGGTGGTGGTGGCCCGCGCGCTGGCCCGCAGGCCCAGCGTGCTGGTGGCGGTCCGGCCGACCGCGGGGGTGGACGTCAAGTCCAAGGACTCGCTCCTCGGGGTCGTCCGGCGGGTCGCCGACGAGGGCAATGCCGCAGTCGTCGTCTCGGACGAGCTGGACGATCTGCGGGTCTGCGACCGGGTGCTCGCCCTGTTCCACGGGCGACTGGTCGCCACGTTCGCAAGCGGGTGGACCGACGGGGAACTCGTCGCCGCCATGGAAGGTGTGGGGGAAAGGGAATGACCGGCACGATACGGCCGTCCACGGCCGACGACCTCGACGGGACGCCGAAGGGCGGCGCGGACGACGGGAGCCCGCTGAGCCGCCTCAAGCTGATCCGGTGGAGCGACTTCTCCCTGGTGCCGGTGATCCTGGTGCTGATGGTGATCGGCTTCATCGTCTCGCCGGTCTTCCTCACCTCGGACAACCTGATCAGCGTCGTCCAGCAGTCCTCCGAGCTCAGCCTGCTGGTCCTGGGCCAGGCGCTGATCCTGATCTGCGGACGGATGGACCTGTCGCTGGAGTCGACGATCGGCATCGCGCCCGTCGTCGCCATGTGGCTGGTGCTGCCCGGCGACGACGGCCGCTTCGCCGGCCTGGGAATCCTCCCCACCTGGACGGCGATTCCGCTCTGCCTGCTGGTGGGTCTCGTCATCGGAGCGATCAACGGCTTCCTGATGCTGAAGCTGCGGGTCAACGGCTTCATCGCCACCCTCGGCATGCTGACCATGCTGCGCGGACTCCACATCGGCATCACCGAGGGCAAGTCCATCACCGACGTCCCGGAGTCCTTCCGTTACCTCGGCAAGACCTCGTGGCTCGGTGCGCCGGCCGCGGTCTGGATCTGCCTGCTCCTCTTCGCGATCGGCGGCGCGGCACTGGCCTGGCTGCGGCACGGGCGCTCGCTGTACGCCATCGGCGGCAACCCGGAAGCGGCCCGCGCCGCCGGGATCCGGGTCGACCGGGTCACCTGGATCGTGCTCGCCGTCGGCGGTCTGCTGGCGGCCTTCGCGGGCATCCTCTACACCGGCCACTACGGCGCGGTCGCCGCGACTCAGGGCAACGGCTGGATCTTCCAGGTGTTCGCCGCGGCGGTCATCGGCGGCATCAGCCTCAAGGGCGGCCGCGGCACCCTGTTCGGCGCGCTGACCGGTGTGCTGACGCTTCAGCTGGTGGTCAACGTGATGACCCTCGGCGGCGTGCCGGCCCTCTGGAACCAGTTCCTGAACGGCGCGATCATCATCGTCGCCCTGGTCATCTCCCGCTTCGCGAGCGGCGAGAAGCAGGACTGAGCGGTGGTGCGCAAACGCCGGACGGGCACACTC
>NZ_JBHVWF010000305.1:0-2032 GCF_042882365.1 Streptomyces sp. NPDC058221
GGCGGCTTTGGAATCGTGCACATCGGCCGGAGTCACGGTCACTTCCAGGAGCAGGCCCTCGGTGTCGGTCAGGATGTGACGTTTGCGCCCGTCACGTGACTTGCCGCCGTCGTATCCACGGCTGTCCTCACCGACGGTCTCGGAGGCGTCCACCGACTGACTGTCGATGATCCCCCCACTGGGCTCGGTGTTGCGGCCTGAGCGTTCCCTCGCCGGAGTAATTGTCAAGACCTGTGGATTGATGCTTGATCAGGGGGTCGGGTTGGTGCCCCGCAGGACGTCCCCGGGCTTGAAATGGAGATCGTCCGCTCCAGCACCGGTGAGGACAAGACGGGCGCCGTGAGGCGGGTCCACCTCGTCGACTGGCACCTGGGGGTAGCGGCGAATCTCCGCCAGTTCCAGGTCGACGGCTTGTCCGTCCGGACTGGTGCAGCGGAAGCGCGCGCCCAGCCGCGTGGTCGCCAGGCATCGCACGACGACAGCCAGGAGAGCGGTGCCAGTGGCATCCACCTGCACGATCTGGACCTCGGGGCTGGGTGCTTCCGCTGGAGTCATCGTCACGCCGCCATGATCTCAGGGCGTTCGACAAGCTGGCCGCGTTCGAAGTGGGCCCCGGCGCGGACGAGGGCGACGAGGTGGGGTGCGTTCACGGCTCGCCAGCGGGCCTGGGCGGACTCGACGAGCTTGAAGACCATCGCCAGGGCAGCGGCTCGGGAGCCGGCCCCCTTGGTGACCTTCGTCCGCAGTCGGACGGTCGCGAAGGTCGACTCAATGGGGTTGGTGGTGCGTAGGTGAATCCAGTGTTCGGCGGGGAAGTCGTAGAACGCCAGCAGCTCATCCTCGTCATCGACGATCTTCTTGACGGCCTTGGGGAACTTCGCCCCGTACTGCTTGGCGAACGCCCTGACCGCGGCGGCCGCGTGCTCCTTGTCTTCGGCGTTGCAGATGTCCTGAATGGCCTTTTTCGCCGCGGGCTGGGCCGACTTCGGCAGGCTGTCGAGGCAGTTGGCCGTCTTGTGAACCCAGCATCTTTGGTGGCGGGTTTCGGGGAAGACCTCGTTGATGGCGTTCCAGAAGCCGAGGGCGCCGTCGCCGACGGCCAAGGCGGGAGCGCGCATGCCGCGCCGCTGGCAGTCCCGCAGCAGACTCGCCCAGGACTCCGATGATTCCCGGTAGCCGTCCGCCATCGCGATCAGCTCCTTCGTGCCGTCCACCCGAACGCCCATGACGACCAGGACGGCGGCCTTCGCCTCTTCGAGGCGTATGCGCAGTTGGATGCCGTCGGCCCAGACATAGACGTAGTCGGTGGCGGACAGATCACGCTCGCCGAATGCCTTGTGGTCGGCCTGCCACTGCTGCGTGAGGCGAGTCACCGTGGCCGGGGACAGGCCGGCCGAGGAGCCCAGGAACTGCTCGAGCGCGGGCACGAAGTCTCCGGAGGACAGGCCGTGCAGGTAGAGCAGTGGCAGAACTTCGCTGATCTTCGGGGACTTCCTGGCCCAGGGCGGCAGGATCGCCGAGGAGAACCGTCTGCGCTCACCCGTCGCCTCATCGACGCGCTTGTCGTTCACCCGCGGCGCTTTCACCTCGACCGTCCCAGCCGCGGTGGTCAGTGAACGGGGCTGGTGATAGCCGTTGCGGACCACCAGACGACGACCCATCTCATCCCGCTGATCAGCCAACTCGGCTAGATAGGTGTTGACCTCGGCCTCCAAGGCCGCGGCCAGCATCCGCCTCGCACCCTCCCGGACGATCTCGTCGATGAGCGAGGAGCTGTTGGCGGTGCTGCCGTCGGCGTTGACTACGCTGAGCACGGGCGTGCCTTCCCGACCGGTGTTCGCAGCACCGGCCTACTCGATGACCATCAATCGACCACTCGGGAAAGTACGCCCTTCGCGTTCGACCTGATGTCGATCCACAGGTCTTGAGCATTGCTCCCCTCGCCGAGCGTCGCAGGCGTTCGTACAGCTCACGCACGTAGTCGTAGGACCGCCAGCGGCGGAAGAAGTCGTAGACCGCCCGCCAGTACGGG
>NZ_JBHVWF010000306.1:0-2018 GCF_042882365.1 Streptomyces sp. NPDC058221
CGGTCCGGTCCGGGTTCCCTTCTCCTGGTCGAACGTCACGCTGCACGCGACCGGAGCCACCAGCCTCCGCGTGACCCTCACAAAAACCGCCGACGCGACAGCTCGGTTCACCGCGGTGGACATCGCCGGGCTGCCGGTCGTGACGGCTGAGGCGGTCACGACTCGCCCCCTGGCACTCGACGAGGCGAACGCAGGTCTCGATTCGCTGTACGAAGTGGCGTGGACACCCACCGAGCAGGCCGTCTCGTCCGTTGCCGGCTGGGCTGTTCTCACCGCCGAAGCACACGCTGCGAGCAGCCTCGGCCTGGACGGCTGCGACCGATACGCAGACGTCGGGGCTCTGAACAGCGCACTTGAGGATGGATCCGAGGCGCCCAACGCTGTGTTCGTCCCGGTGCTGCCCGGTGTTGCCGACGGTTCCGACGACCCCACCGAGACGCTGGAACGGCTGCTCGCCCTGATTCAGGAGTGGGTGGCCGCAGACGCACCGGCCGGAACCCCGCTCGTGGTCGTGACCCGTGGTGCGGTGGCAGTCGGTGCGGACGCCGGCGTCGACCACCTGACTGGCGCTGCTGTGTGGGGGATGGTGCGCGCGGCGCAGGCCGAGTACCCGGACAGGTTCGTACTGCTGGATCTGGATCCCGACACTGCCGACACACCGTTACTGATTCCCTTTGCTTCCCAAATCGCTGTCCGCGACGGAAAGCCCCACACCCCCCGACTGGTCCGCCAGGCCCCTTCCCCTTCCCCTTCCCCTGCCCTCGCCCCTGTTGGTGCCGATCCCAGCTCCAGTCCCAGCCCGGCTTCCGACTCCATGCCGGTACCCGACTTCGGGAACCGAGTCCTGATCACCGGTGCCACGGGCACCCTTGGCACGCTGATCGCCCGCCACCTGATCACTCGCCACCAAGTACCGGAGTTGGTCCTTGTCAGCCGTCGGGGGAGGGACGCCGAGGGTGCCGCCGAACTGGAAGCGGATCTCACTGCCCTGGGCGCACGGGTCACATTCGCCGCGTGCGACGCAGCCGACCGCGAGGCGCTGGCCGCACTGCTGGCCGACCACGCCCCGACCGGCGTGATCCATGCCGCCGGTGTGCTTGATGACGGACTGCTCACGTCGCTCACCCCGGCGCGGCTGCGGACCGTGTTGAGGCCCAAGATCGACGCCGCACGCAACCTTCATGAGCTGACGGCCGATCTGCCGCAGCCTCCCACTGCCTTCGTGCTCTTCTCCTCCGTCGCGGCAACGCTCGGAAACACCGGGCAGGCCGGCTACGCGGCGGGCAATGCGTACCTGGACGCCTTGGCCCACCACCGTCGTGCCATGGGACTTCCCGCGTCGTCGCTGGCGTGGGGCCTGTGGGCGGAGACCAGCATGATGACGCGGGCACTGGACGGGGCGCGCGTCGGTTCCCATGGAATTGCGCCCCTGCCGACCGCACAGGCCCTTGCTCTTTTCGACCGGGCGCTGTCCCCGGGTGCGGGGCCGGTTTCCTTGCCTGTGCTGTTCGACCGCTCCGTGCTGCGTGAGCAGGCCGCGCGGGGAACACTTGCCGACACACTGCGCGGCCTCGTGCCTGCGCCCGTCCGGCAAGCGGCGACCGGTGCCGCATCGGGGGGCGCAACGGGTCAGTTCGCCCGCAGCCTCGCCGAGCTCCCCGAGGACAAACGGCTTGGAGTAGTGCTGCAACTGGTCCGGGAGCAGTGTGCCGCAGTGCTCGGCCACGCCACAGTGGACGCCGTCGATGTGAGCGCCGCCTTCAACGTGCTCGGGTTCGATTCGCTCATGGCGGTGGAACTGCGCGATCACCTCGGCATGGCCACCGGGCTCAGGCTGCCCGCCACCCTCGTATTCGATCACCCGACACCCGCAGCACTGGCGGAGTCCGTCCTCGCCACACTCTCGGGGACGTTGCCGGATTTCGTTGCCGGGTCGGTGGTTTCCTCGGTGGTGGATGAGGAGCCGATTGCGATTGTGGGGATGGCGTGCCGGTATCCGGGTGGGGTGGGTTCGCCGG
>NZ_JBHVWF010000307.1:0-1995 GCF_042882365.1 Streptomyces sp. NPDC058221
CCACACACCAGCACCCACCACATCAACCACATCACCATCACCACCCGCAGCAACCGCACCCCGCGTCACCACCACCAACCGACCCACACCACCACCACCCTCACCCAACAACCACCCACGCACGGCCTCAAGCGTGGTGAACAAGTCCTCCCCAGTCGCCTCGTGCACGCGATAGCTCTCCTCCGGAGCGGAGCCGGAATCCAGAGCGCCGGAGTCGGAGGCGCCGACCGATATCGGAACCCACTGGACTTCGTACAGCGACTGCGCGACGTCGCCAGACCCCGGGAGCCCTGCGGGGTCCCTCGGCCGCAGGGTCAGGTTCGAGACCGTGGCGACGGGCATCCCGTCGGTGTCCATGGCGGTGATCGCGATTCCGGCTGCCCCGCGGGGGCTCAGCCGGACCTTCAGCTCCTTCGCGCCGCTCGCGTGCAGCGTCATCCCGCTCCAATTGAAGGGAAGGAGGCCGGGTTCGCGCTCACCGAGCGCGCCGAGCACCACAGGGTGCAGGGCGGCATCCAGCAGGGCCGGGTGCAGGCCGAACCGGGAAGCCTCGGATGCCGCGCCGGACGGAAGGGTGATCTCGGCGACGACATCCGAGCCGTCGCGCCAAACGGCCGTCATCCCCTGGAACTGGGGGCCGTAGTCGTACCCTCGCTCGGCGAGTATGTCGTATGCGTCGGTCAGATCAACAGGTACCGCACCGGCCGGAGGCCAGGCGGACTCGTCTCGCGCGCCCTCCTGGGGCACTCGGTCACTGAGTGTGCCGCTGGCGTGCCTGACCCAGTTCTCCCCGCTTCGGGAGTACACGCTCACCGGCCGGGAGCCGTGCTGATCCGCTCCGCGTACGACCACCTGGAGTGCCACTCCGGTCGACTCCGGCAGCCAAAGCGGCAGTTCGAGTGTCAGGTCGTCGACGTGTCCGCAGCCGACCTGGTCCCCGGCGTGGACGGCGAGTTCCAGGAGCGCGGTGCCGGGAAGCAGGGCTGCGCCCTCGATTGCGTGGTCGGCCAGCCAGGGATGGGTGCGGAGCGAGATGCGTCCGGAGAGCACCAGCTCGTCGCCGTCGCCGAGTTCGACGGATGCCCCGACCAGTGGGTGGTCGCTGCCGGACAGGCCGGCCGAGGTCACGTCGGCGCCCGTGCCGCTCTCCTCCAGCCAGAAGCGCCTGTTGTTGAAGGCATAGGTGGGCAGTTCGACCATGCGTCCGCCGCCTATGACGGCCGGCCAGTCGACCTCGACTCCTCGCACGTGTCCTTCGGCCACCGAAGCGAGGAAACTGTCCATGCCTCCGTTGTCGCGGCGCAGTGAGGGGAGCACGATCGCCGGGGCTGCGCTTCCGGTTCCGGCGGCTGCGGAAGCGGTGGCTGCTTTCTGGTCGTCCGAGGCGGCGTCCAGGGTCTGCTCGATGCTCATGGTCAGGACCGGGTGTGCGCTGACCTCCACGAACACGTCATGGCCCTGGGCATGGACGGAGCGGATGCTCTCCTCCAGCCGTACGGTGTTGCGCAGATTGCGGTACCAGTAGTCGGCACTCGCGCCGGCGGTGTCGAACCAGTCGCCGGTGACAGTCGAGAAGAAGGGCACCTCGGACTTCCGCGGCTGGATCGGCGCGAGGAGGTCCAGGATCTCGGCCTCGATCATCTCCACGTGCGCCGAATGGGAGGCGTAGTCGACGGGGACGCGCTTCGCCCGTACCTCATCGGATTCGCACGCGGCCAGCAGCTCGTCGAGTGCGGTGACATCGCCCGACACCACGGCCGTGCCGGGACCGTTGAGCGCGGCGATCGATATCCGGCCGTCCCAGCGGCGGAGCAGCTGTTCCAGTTCGCGCGCGGCCAGCGAGACGGACACCATGCCGCCTTGTCCGGCCAGGGCCACGATGGCCCGGCTCCGCAGCGCAACCACCCGCGCCGCGTCATCCAGACTCAACGCACCCGCCACATACGCGGCCGCAATCTCCCCCTGCGAATGACCGATCACCGCAGAGGGACGCAC
>NZ_JBHVWF010000308.1:0-1931 GCF_042882365.1 Streptomyces sp. NPDC058221
GCTTCTGACGTCCGGGCCTTCCCGGGGCTGCGGCCCGGCCCTCCGCGCCCGCGGGCCGGTCCTGATACGCCTGGTGCGGTGCCGGGCCGGTCACCGCACCAGGCATACGGGACGGCTCAGCCCACCTGCTTCACCTGGATGACCTTGTACTTCTTACCGCCGATGATCTTCGTCGTCTCGCCCGTCTTCTCGAACTTGCCGCCGCGCGGGATGAGGACCTCCGACTCCTTGCCCCGGTAGCGGGACAGGTCGTCGATGTTGCGGCCGTTGTTCGTGGTGACTTCCATCAGGACGCTCTCGCCGCCGGTCCGGCCCTTGTTCGCCGAAGCCTCGACGGCACGGTCGGCCTTGGCCGGGTCACTCGACGTGCTGAGGTACTCGGGCATCTCGACCTGACCACCGCTGTCGAACTGCTTCAGCAGGTCGTCCGGCATGAACGTGCCCCGGTAGAAGGTCCCGTCGACCCGCGGCAGGTGATCCAGCGCGCGGTCCATGCGCTTGATGAACTCCGGGACCTGCTTACCGCGATTGCCGGAGATCGGATTGCCGCGGAGATAGCTGTTCGCGTCGTCCGCCCAGGAGCCGGTGTAGTCGGCGACGATGAGTGCGTCGTCGGCGGTGAAGTCCTTCGTCAGGGGATTCTTCTTGGCGATCTCCTCGACCTCTTTCGCCCAGCCCTTCTTGTCGCCGGGGCGGAAGTCCGGGATGTCCTTCAGCACGTCCATCGGGTCGGGGCCGACGGGGCAGTCTCCCCCGTCCGGAGCGTCGTCGTCCGGCTCGTCCTCCGGCTGTGTGTCCTCGGGCGGCTGCTTCGGCTCGTCGGTGAGTCCGAGCGCGTTGCTGACCTTGTCGTCCACGTCCTGGAACGTGTCGACACCGGCGATGGACGACGCGGTGACGGCGGAAATCAATTCCATGGGACTGGGGGATCCGGAGCCGGCGGCGAACCTGACACCACGGGCGGAGCCTCCTGCGGAGGCGAGCGTGTACCGCTCGCGGCCGACGCCGCCTGTGGTCACTCCGCCGCGGAAGGCTGCGGAGTTGTCCCGGCACTCGTCATCGTCATCGTCGTCATCGTCATCGTCATCGTCATCGCAGTTCGAGACGAGCGAAATGAGCTTGGGACCGGCACCGCCGATGGCCGAGCCACCACCGGAGACCGTCGGGCCACCGGACGAGGAACCACCGGAGCTCGAGGAACCGCCAGACGTCGACGAACCGCCGGACGAGGATCCGTCCTCACAATCCCCTTCATCACCACCGGAGGAACCGCCGGAGTCGCCGCCGGAGTTGTTCCCACCGGACTTCCCGCCACTACTGCCGCCGGACGAGCTGCCACCGGACGAGCTGCCACCGGACGAACCACCACCGACCAGACCGCCACTGACCAGACCGCCAGTGAGCAAACCGCCGCTGAGCAGACCGCCACTGAGCAGACCCCCGCTGGAACTCCCGCCGGAGGTTCCTCCACCGGAGCTGCCACCGCTGCTGCCGCCACTGCTGGAGTCACCACCACTGCTGCTGTCACTGCCCCCGGAGTCACTGCCACCGCTGGAGCTGCCGCCCGAGTCGGAACCACCACTGGAGCTGCCGCCGGAGTCGGAACCACCGCTGGAGCTGCCGCCGCCACTACTGGAGTTACTCCCACCGGAGTCACTGCCGCCACTGGAACTGCCGCCCGAGTCGGAACCACCACTGGAACTGCCGCCCGAGTCGGAACCACCACTGGAACTGCTGCCGCCACTACTGGAGTTACTCCCACCGGAGTCACTGCCGCCACTGCTGCTGTCACTGCCGCCGGAGTCACTGCCGCCACTGGAACTGCCACCCGAGTCAGAACCACCACTGGAACTGCCGCCCGAGTCGGAACCACCACTGGAACTGCTGCCGCCACTACTGGAGTTACTCCCACCGGAGTCACTGCCGCCACT
>NZ_JBHVWF010000309.1:0-1834 GCF_042882365.1 Streptomyces sp. NPDC058221
CCGTTTCTCTATGCCCACGACCGCACCGGCATCTCTGTCCGAATGATCACCCGCACCGCGGGCTTCGAACGAGATCCGGTTTGCCACAACGCACTTACATAGGCGGGTACAGGGGAAGCGTTAAAGTCGCGGCTTGGGGGAATGTCACGGGACCAAATGCGTACACCGCGTCAGCGATCCGGATCACCTCCTGCGGGTGAATCTTTGCCAACCCCGGCAGAGGCGTCAGCCACGACCCCAGCGCGAATGCCTTCCCCAACAAGCGACTGGCCCGTGGTAGACCAACCGCCTGGGCCACCTCGGTCAGTGCCTGCGCCTGCAGGTCCGGGTTGGTGATGGTGCGGGCGATCTGCTCGGCGGCGGTGGCCAGTTCGGCACCTCGCTCGTGGTCACCGGCCACGGTCACCGCCCGGGCCACCTCGGCCAGTGCCTCCGCCTGCTGGGACAGGTTGGTGAGGGTGCGGGCGATCTGCTCGGCCTGCTCGTGGTCACCGGCCGCGGCCACCGCCCGGGCCACCGCACGGGCCACTTCGGCCAGTGCCGACGCCTGCCAGTCCGGGGCGTTGAGGGTGCGGGCGATCTGCTCGGCCCGCTCGTGGTCACCGGCCGCGGCCACCGCCCCGGCCACCCCGGCCAGTGCCCGCGCCCGCTGGTGCCAGTTGGTGATGGTGCGGGCGATCTGCTCGGCGGCGGTGGCCAGCTCGGCACCTCGCTCGTAGTCACCGGCCGCGACCACCGCCCGGGCCAATTCGGCCAGTGCCGACGCCTGCCAGTCCGGGGCGTTGAGGGCGCGGGCGATCTGCTCGGCCCGCTCGTGGTCACCGGCCGCGGCCACCGCCCGGGCCACCTCAGCCAGTGCCGGCACCTGCTGGTACTGATAGGCGAGGGTGTGGGCGATCTGCTCGGCGGCGGCGGCCAGTTCGGCCCCCATCTCGTGGTCACCGGCCGTGGCCACTGCCTGGGCCACCTTGGCCAGTGCCACCGCTCGCTGGTCCGGGTCGGTGATGGTGTAGGCGATCTGTTCCGCCCGCTGGTGGTCACCGGCCGTGGCCACTGCCTGGGCCACCTTGGCCAGTGCCACCGCTTGCCAGTCCGGGTCGCGGCAGGTGTGGGCGATCTGCTCGGCGGCGGTGGCCAGTTCGGCACTTTTCTCGTGGTCGCCGGCTGCGGCAACCGCCCGGGCCACCCCGACCAGTTCCTGCGCCTGCAGGTCCGGGGTGGTGATGGTGCGGGCGATCTGCTCGGCGGCGGTGGCCAGCTCGGCACCTCGCTCGTAGTCACCGGCCGCGACCACCGCCCGGGCCACCCCGGTCAGTTCCCGCGCCTGCAGGTAATCGGTGGTGATGGTGTGGGCGATCTGCTCGGCGGCGGTGGCCAGTTCGGCACCCTTCTTGTGGCCACCGCCCGCGGCCACCGCCCGGGCAACCCCGACCAATGCTTCCGCCCGCTGGGACAGGTTGGTGAGGGTGCGGGCGATCTGCTCGGCCCGCTCGTGGTCACCGGCCGCGGCCACTGCCTGGGCCACCTTGGCCAGTGCCACCGCCTGGTATGCGGTGGTGATGGTGTGGGCGATCTGCTCGGCGGCGGCGGCCAGTTCGGCACCCTTCTTGTGGCCACCGCCCGCGGCCACTGCCTGGGCCACCTTGGCCAGTGCCACCGCTCGCTGGTACGGGTCGGTGAGGGTGTAGGCGATCTGCTCGGCCCGCTGGTGGTCACCGGCCGTGGCCACTGCCTGGGCCACCTTGGCCAGTGCCACCGCTCGCTGGTACGGGTCGGTGAGGGTGTAGGCGATCTGCTCGGCGGCGGTGGCCAGTTCGGCACATCGCTCGTGGTC
>NZ_JBHVWF010000310.1:0-1796 GCF_042882365.1 Streptomyces sp. NPDC058221
GAGCTAGTCATGAGCTCGACACCACCTCTCAGCAGGCGCGGCGCCCTGATCGCCGGAACCGCAGCCCTGGCCGGCGGGCTGGGGCTGTCGGCCGGTTCGGAAGCGGCCGTGCGGATTCCCGAGAACGCGCGCTCCCGCTCCGCCGCCCTGTCGCCCGAGCAGCGCGCCGGGCAGTGCGTCATCCACTCCTACCCCGGACTCACGCCACCCGCCTCCCTGATGAGCGCCATCAAGGAGGGCCGCACGGCCGGCGTGATCTTCTTCGGGGAGAACGTCGAGAACCTGAGCCAGATCGAGAGCGTCATCCAGTCGATGAACGCGGCGCACGCCTCTTCGCCCGTGAAGGACCCGCTGCTCCTGATGACCGACCAGGAAGGCGGCATGATCCGCCGGCTGCCCGGTGAGCCCGTCATGTCGGCCAAGGACGTCGGCGCCTCCGCCGACCCGCACCAGTGGGCCGACTCCACCGGCAGCGGCGCCGGCATGAACCTCGCGGGCATCGGCATGAACGTGAACCTCGCGCCGGTCCTCGACGTCTACCGCGAGGACGGCGACTTCACCGACCAGTACGAGCGTTCGTACAGCAAATCCGCAGCTGCCGTGGCCAGTTGCGGATCCGCTTTCATCACGGCTCAGCAGGGTGCCGGTGTCGCCGCCACCGCCAAGCACTTCCCCGGCCTCGGCCCCGCATCCGCGAGCCAGAACACGGATCTCCGGGCCGTCACCCTCACCACATCCGCCGCCACCCTCCGCAGCGTGGACGAGGCACCGTACCGGGATGCCATCGCCGCCGGCACCGAACTCGTCATGCTGTCCTGGGCCATCTACACCGCCCTGGATTCCGCCCGCCCCGCCGGTCTGTCCCCGGCCGTCGTCGGTGAGCTGCGCGACCGGCTCGGCTACACCGGCGTCACGATCACCGACGCCCTGGAGGCGGGTGCCCTCCAGGCCTTCGGCAGTACGTCGCAGCGTGCCGTGCTGGCCGCCTCCGCGGGCATGGATCTCCTGCTCTGCTCGTCCCGCAGCGTCTCCCAGGGGGACGAGGCGGTGACCGCGCTGAGCGACGCCCTGGCGTCCGGCGAGCTCGACGCCACCGCCTTCGACGCCGCCGCCGCGCGGGTGAACGCCCTCCGCGCCGGGCTGTGACGGCCGGGAGACACAGGTCACATGCCCCGTTGTCACATCGGCTCCGGCCGCTCCGTCAGAGAGGTGTAGCAACCACTCGACACAAGGCAGGAACCGATCATGGACGCTCGTCTCAACCTCTTCACCAACGCGGTCTCGGCCAAGGCCCTCAAGCACGTCGTCGCGGCGGGCAAGGCCCTCGCGGACTCGACACTGCCGCCCGCCACGCAGGAACTGGTACGGCTCCGCGCCAGCCAGATCAACGGCTGCGCGTTCTGCGTGGACATGCACACCAAGGAGGCCGCACATGCCGGGGAGACCGCGACCCGCCTCAACCTGGTCGCGGCCTGGCGCGAGGCCACGGTCTTCACCGACGCCGAGCGCGCCGCGCTGGAACTGACCGAGCAGGGCACCCGCATCGCGGACGCGGCCGGCGGGGTCCCGGACGAGGTCTGGGCCGACGCCGCGAAGTACTACGACGAGGACCAGCTCGCCGCCCTGGTGTGCGGGATCGCCCTCATCAACACCTTCAACCGCCTGAACGTCCTCGTCCAGCAGCCGGCGGGCGACTACGTTCCCGGACAGTTCGCCTGACCGGACAGTTCCGCTGACCGGACAGTTCGGCTGACCGGACCGGAGCCATGGCGGACGGGCCCGGACCGTGCCGGAAC
>NZ_JBHVWF010000311.1:0-1721 GCF_042882365.1 Streptomyces sp. NPDC058221
ATGGGGTGGCCCAGGCGTTCGGCGTCGGAGAGGCGTTCCACGAGGAGCATGCCGGCGCCCTCGGCCCAGCCGGTGCCGTCGGCACCCGCACCGAATGCCTTGCACCTGCCGTCGGCTGCCAGGCCTCGCTGTCGGCTGAAGTTGATGAATGCTTCGGGTGTGGCCATTGCGGTGACGCCGCCGGCGAGTGCCATGTCGCATTCGCCTGTTCGTAGTGCTTGGACAGCGAGGTGGAGTGCGACCAGGGATGATGAGCAGGCGGTGTCGACGCTTACGGAGGGGCCTTCGAGTCCGAAGGTGTAGGAGAGGCGGCCTGCGATGACGCTTGTGGCGTTGCCGGTGCCCATCAGTCCTTCGAGGTGTCCTGGTATCTCGCGCAGGCGTGATGCGTAGTCGTGGTACATGACGCCGGCGAAGACGCCGGTGCGGCTGCCGTGCAGGGTGGCGGGGTCGATGCCGGCCCGTTCGAATGTTTCCCATGACGTTTCCAGCAGGAGTCTTTGCTGGGGGTCCATGGCCAGTGCTTCGCGGGGTGAGATTCCGAAGAATCCCGCGTCGAAGTCTGCCACCGTGTCCAGGAAGCCGCCTCGGCGTCCGTAGGTCTTTCCGGGCCGATCGGGGTCGGGGTCGTAGAGGCCTTCCACGTCCCAGCCTCGGTCCGTGGGGAAGTCGGAGATCGCATCCGCTCCCGACAGCACTACCTCCCACAGCCCCTCCGGAGAGACCACACCCCCCGGGAACCGACACCCCATCCCCACAATCGCAATCGGCTCGCTGGAGGCAGCGCGCAAGGCGTTGTTCTGCTGGCGCAGCAGCTCCGTTTCCTTGAGTGAGGCGCGAAGCGCTTCGACTACCTTTTCGTTGGGCGTTGCCATGATGTGCGCTCCGGAATACGAGGTGGGTCAGGAGTCTTTGCCGTCGAGTGCCATGCGAATCAGGTTGTCGACGTCCATCTCGTCGATGGATTCCGTCTCTTCCCCTCCTGTGAGGGCCTCCTGCTGCCCCTCCGGATCGGCGAGTTGCAGTACGAGGTCCAGCAGGCCGGCCTCGCGGAACCGGGACATGGGGATGCCGGAGACGGCCTCCCGGAAGGCCCTCTCTTCGAAGCCGTCCTGCTCTGCGGCGGCCCCTCCCGGCATGAGTTGCAGCCGGATGTGTTCGGCGAGCAGGGTGGAGTTCGGGTAGTCGAAGATGAGCGTGGCGGTTAGACGCAGGCCTGTGGCCGCGGTGAGGCGGTTGCGCAGTTCCACCGCGGTCAGCGAGTCGAAGCCCAGCTCGGTGAACGACCTCTTCGTGCCCACCACGTCAGGCGACTCGTGTCCAAGAACGCCGGCGACCTCGCTGCACACCACGTGGATCAGGTGCCGTTCGGCTTCGGCCTCGTTCATGCCCGCGAGTCGTTCGCGCAGGCCGCCGTTGTGGGCAGTCATCTGTGCAGCCCGCCGGGGCCGGGTGCGGACGAGTTCACTGAGCAGCGTGGGCATCCGTCCGGAGTCGGCGAGCGTACGGAGGGCGGGGAGGTTGAGCCGTACCGGGACGAGCAGGCCGTCGTGGTCGTCCCCGACTGCTTTGTCGAGGAGCGCGAGTCCTTCCTCGGTCGACAGCGCGTCGGCCCCCGAACGCGACATTCGTCGTGCGTCTGTTTCGGTGAGTTCGGCGGTCATGGTGCTGTTGGTGGCCCAGAGGCCCCAGGCGAGGGAGAGGCCGGGGAGTCCTTGGGC
>NZ_JBHVWF010000312.1:0-1716 GCF_042882365.1 Streptomyces sp. NPDC058221
GGCCCGTACGGTCTGGGAGGGGCTGCTTCCGGGGCTCCGCAGCCGGGGAAGCTTCCGGCTGCTGGAGGCCCGGCTGCTGATCACGGAGGGGGACCGCGCCGCCGCCCGCACGCTGTTCGACGAGGGATTCGAGGTCGCCGACCTGCGGGAGGGTGCGGAGATCCTGGACGAGGTGTGGTCCGAACTCACCGACGAACCGCTGCCGGATGTGTACAACTTCCGTATGCGGCCACGCGCCTGACAAGAGGTCAGGTCGCCGGGTTCCGGTCGACGTACTCGAAGACCGAACCGTCCGGGTGGATGGCGATCAGATTGCGGCCGGCGGGCGTGTGGACGGGGCCTGCGATGATCCGGGCGCCGACGCGGGTCAGTGAGGCGTTGGCCTCGTCGACGTCCTTCACCGCGATCGTCGCCGTCACCTTGCGCAGGATCTCCAGCTCGGACTCGGGGCCGCTCATCAGCAGGAAGCAGCTGATGGCGGCCACCGAGACCCCGCCGCGCTCGAAGCGCAGCGCCGAACTGCCCGTGAGGTTCTCGTAGAAGGCCACCGCGGCCTCCAGGTCGTCGACGCAGATACGCAGCGTGGTTCCCAGGATTTCCATGCCGAACAGGGTAGTTGGCCGGTCAGCGGCGTGTGATCGATTCCGTCGACGGGGCCGCCCCGTGCCACCGGCCCCGTCCTGGGGCCCGGCACGCATGCTCAGACGCGGCAGAGCACCTCGCCGTGCGGGACCATGAACCAGCCGTCGTCCTGCGCGCCCCAGGTGCGCCACGCCCCGGCGATCGCGGTCAGCTGCTCGCTCGTCGCATGGCCGCCGTCGACCGCCAGCTTCGCGTAGACGGATCCGACGGTACGGTCCGCCCACAGGCTGCTCCACCAGTCCCGGCTCTCCGGGGTGGCGTAACACCAGGCGGCGGCTGTCGGGGTGATGTCGCTGAAGCCGGCCTGCCGGGCCCAGGAGAGCAGCCGGCGGCCCGCGTCCGGCTCGCCCCCGTTGGCCCGGGCCACCTGGCGGTACAGCCCCAGCCAGTCGTCCATGACCGGCACCTCGGGGAACCAGGTCATCGCGGCGTAGTCGCTGTCGCGGGCGGCGACGACACCACCGGGGCGGCAGACCCGGCGCATCTCGCGCAGCGCCTGCACCGGGTCGCCGACATGCTGGAGCACCTGGTGGGCGTGGACCACGTCGAAGGTGTCGTCGGGGAAGTCCAGCGCGTGCACATCGGCGGTGGTGAACTCCATGTTGTCCAGGCCGCGTTCCGTCGCCGCCTCGGCCGCCTGGTCCAGGATCTCCCGGGTGGTGTCGACGGCGGTCACCCGGCCGGGGGCGACCAGCGCGGCCAGATCCGCGGTGATGGTGCCGGGCCCGCAGCCGACGTCCAGCAGGCTCATGCCCGGGCGGAGTTCACCGATGAGGTAGGCCGCGGAATTGGCGGCGGTACGCCAGCGGTGCGAGCGCAGCACCGACTCGTGGTGGCCGTGGGTGTAGACGGCGGTCTCCTTCGGCATGACCGTGCATCCTCTCTCGAAACGCGAACCGCGAAGCGCTGATCGGTACGGCCACGGTACGCTCGACTGTCGAATGATGAGATGGGCATCTCGGAATGTGGGCGGTATCGCTCGTGGTGCGGGCACACGGCGAGGGGGGGGCGGCCCCGGCGGGGCCCCCCCCCCCCGGGGCCCGCGGCGGCGGGGGGGCGGACGAAAATAAGGGG
>NZ_JBHVWF010000313.1:0-1639 GCF_042882365.1 Streptomyces sp. NPDC058221
CGGCGACGCTGCTGTCGCGCGGGGTCGCCGCGCGGTCGGCGGAGCCGCGGTCGTCCGCGCCCTTGCTCAGCGGACGGCCGTCGTTGTGGTCGATCAGCGCGGTGAGGGCCTTGGAGAGCGGCAACCAGCCGTCTGTGCCGAGGTCGAGATGGTCGCTGACGGCGTACGCGAGGCCGTCGGCGTCGAGAGTCCGTCCGCCGCCGGCCGGGGCGGGCTTCTTCTCCAGGCGGTCGGCCAGGCGCGCCATGCGTCGCGCGGCCTCCTCGGGCCCGTCGCCGGTCGGGCAGCGGCGGATACGGGCCGCGCAGTGGGTGGCGAACCGGTCGAACGCCGCCTGGACCGCCTTGACCTGCGACACCTGATCCTCGTCGAGGTCCTCGGTCGGATCGACGGATGCTTCGAGCACGAGCCGTCCGACGTGTGACGGGTACAGGTGGGCGTAGACCGCGCCGAGAGCCGTTCCGTACGAGACGCCGAAGTAGTGCAGTCGCTTGTCGCCGAGGAGGTAGCGCATCAGGTCGAGGTCGCGAGCGGTGTGCGAGGTACCGATGTACGGGAGGAGCGCCCCGGAGCGTTCGGCGCAGGCATCGGCCCCCTCGTAACCGGTGTCGTCGGCGGTCTTCCCGCAGCGCACGGGGATGGTCGCGCCAACGCCGCGCGGGTCGAAGGAGACCAGGTCGTAACGGTCGAGGAGCGGCTTGTACTGGTTGAGGTATTCGGGCAGTCCGCTCACCCCGGACACACCGGGGCCGCCGAAGTTGAGGAGGAGCGAGCCGATGCGCCGGGCGTTCGGGCCGGTGGCCTTGCGGCGGATCAGGGCCACGTCGATCGTCCTGCCGTCTGGTTTCCGGTAGTCGAGGGGGGCCTTCATGGCGGCACAGTCGTAGTCCTTGCGCGCGGCGGGCGGCGAGGTGCAGCGCGACCAACGGAGATGCTGGCCGGTGGTCAGCGTGGTGGGCAGACCGGCGGGCGGGTTGTTCGCGGTGAACTCCGTACGCGGCTCCGCGCTCCGGCCGGGAGCTTCGTGCTGGAGCCAGGCGCCGACGGCCCCGATCGCGGCGAGGACGACCCCGGCGATGATGAGCGCACCGGCCAAGAGGCCCGGTCTGCGGCTTCGTATCGGATGTGCGCCATTCATCGAATTCCCCGCGCTCCCGCCCCTGGACACCCGGCCATGCCCGTACCCGTGATCGTCCGATCGTCGAATGAGTGCAGGGTACAAGCCGCCTCCGACAGCACGGCTCGCGCGAGTGCCGTCGCAGCTGCCGGAACGGTGAAAGTCCTCCGGAGCGGGAATGCCGTGGGAGGGACTGGGAGGTTCCGCGTGTGTCGCTCTCGGGCGTTTCCGGGCCGAACGACAGGTGCCTGACCGATGAATATCCAGGTCAGGCACCTGTCTCAGGCCTCTAGAAGAACCCGAGCTTCTTCGCCGAGTACGAGACCAGAAGATTTTCGTCTGCTGGTGGTACTCAGCACGACGGGGATGCCGAGACGGTCGGCCAAGCCCAAGGCGTGTGCTGCCAGCCGCAGCGACCCGGGGCCGAGCCCCTGCAGCCCTCACCACCCGTAAGCTCCAAAACTACTCAAACTATCCGTCTGGATCTCCACGGTACTCGAACATACGTCTCATGGTCTAGGG
>NZ_JBHVWF010000314.1:0-1609 GCF_042882365.1 Streptomyces sp. NPDC058221
CTTGATCTTTAACGTCAGGGCCCGAACGGTTCGTCGTACTTGATCACTCGGATTGGTAACTGCGGTACACGCAGGCGGCCTTCGGCTGAGCATGTGATCCGACCAAGGAACACACAACGCTCAGCACGAAGGCCGTGGGGATGAGTCTGTCGCATCATGCTGTCCCGCAGGATCCGTTTGCGGGACTGTCACGCTTCCGGGGTGAGTTCTACTCCTGTCTGACCAGGCGTGCGGATGGGCTGTTCGAACTCGCGGACGCGGTGTTGTGCGCGGATGGTCCGGTCCGGTCGCTGGTGGAACTGTCGCTGGTGGGCGAACACCGGCGGGGACACGGCGGGCTCTACGACGCCCTGTCCGCGGGGCGGGTCGATGTCGCCAGGCTGCGACGGGCCCTGGCCACGGTGCCGCTGCCGCGGGCGGCGGATGGCCGGCTGGTTCTGGCCGCCGACCTCACCTGCTGGCTGCGGCCCAGCGCGCACACTTCACCGCAGCGGATCCTGTGCCACACCTATGGGCGGGGCAAGGACCAGCACATTCCTGTTCCCGGCTGGCCGTATTCAGTGATCTGCGCGCTGGAGACCGGCCGCAGTTCCTGGACCGCACCGCTGGACGCACTACGCCTGGCACCGGGTGACGACGCCGCCACTGTTACCGCCGGGCAGATGCGCGAACTGGTCGAACGGCTCATCACGGCCGGGCAGTGGAAGGACGGCGACCCGGAGATCCTGATCGTGGTGGATGCCGGCTATGACGTGCCCCGTCTGGCCTTTCTTCTGAAGGATCTGCCGGTGCAGGTGCTGGGCCGGATGCGCTCGGACCGCGTCCTGCGACGTGCGGTCCCATGCCGCGAGCCGGGTGTCCGGGGCCGTCCGCCCCGCCACGGCGCCGAGTTCGTCTTCGGTGACCCGGCCACCTGGAACACTCCCGAAGCGCAGACTGTGACGGAGACCCGCCTTTACGGCACCGCCGTCGCACGGGCCTGGGACCGGCTCCACCCGAGGCTGACCCACCGCTCGGCCTGGACGGCTCAGCTCGGCGCCCTGCCGGTCATCGAGGGCACCGTGATCCGCTTGCAGGTCGAGCACCTGCCCAGCGGGGCAACACCGAAGCCGGTCTGGCTGTGGTGGTCAGGCACCGATGCCACGGAAAGCGACGTCGACACGCTCTGGCAGGCATTCCTGCGGCGCTTCGACATCGAACACACCTTCCGGCTGTTCAAGCAGACCCTGGGCTGGACCTGCCCGAAGATCCGCAGTCCCGAAGCCGCAGACCGCTGGACCTGGCTGGTCATTGTGGCCTTCACTCAGCTCCGGCTCGCCCGCCCGCTGGCGGCCGACCTGCACCGGCCGTGGGAGAAGCCAAGTCCCGCGGACAGACTTACCCCTGCGCGAGTCCGCCGCGATTTTCGGCACCTCCGGCCGAAGGCCGCCTGTCCGGCCGGAGCACCGAAATCCTCTCGGCCAGGCCCAGGACGGCCACCCGGCCGCAGGAACAACCAACCCACTGCACGCTATGACGTGCACACAGTCGGCAAACCAGCCCCCGCGAAACGACGGACGAAGAAGTCAACAACCCCTCGTCCACGCCGCACAGGTTAAAGATCAAGCTA
>NZ_JBHVWF010000315.1:0-1566 GCF_042882365.1 Streptomyces sp. NPDC058221
TTCTACTCCACCCTCACCGGTGGACTCCTCCCTGCCGACCGGGCGCTGGACGCCGACTACTGGTACGACAACCTCCGCCACACCGTCCGCTTCGAAGAGGCCACGCGCAGCCTGATCAGTGCCGATCACCACCTGTTCATCGAGGTCAGTCCTCACCCGGGTCTTGTTGTCGGTATCCAGGAGACCATTGAGGACGCAGGGTCCTTCGGTGCTGCGCTGGGTACCCTGCGCCGCGACGACGGCGGCCGCCGCCGCCTCCTCACCGCCCTCGCCGGAGCCCACGCCGCAGGCGCCCCGGTCGACTGGAGCCCGCTGCTCGGGGCCCCGGCCGAACGGCACGTCGACCTGCCTACGTACGCGTTCCAGCGTGAGCGGTACTGGCTGGAGAGCGCTCAGGGTCCGGGAGACACGGCCGGACTCGGCCTGGAAGCGGCCAACCATTCGCTGCTCGGCGCGGCCGTCGCCCTTGCCGACGGAGACGGGGCCATCCTGACCGGCAGGATCTCGCTCCAGTCGCACCCGTGGCTGGCCGACCACGCTGTCGGTGAGACCGTGCTGATGCCGGGCACGGGCTTCGTCGAGATGGCGATCCGGGCCGGCGACCACGTCGGCTGCGGACGCATCGAGGAACTCACCCTGCGTAGCCCCCTGGTCGTCCCGCAGAGCGGGACCATGAGCATCCAGATATCCGTGGGTGCCCCCGACAGCTCCGGACACCGGACCTTCTCCGTGCATGCGCGACGGGACCGGCACGACAGTGCGCCGGCCGCCGAAACGGACTGGACCTGCCACGCGACGGGCTCCCTCGCCGCCGGCACCCCCTCGCCCGGCACGCCGGCGGCCACGCCAACGGCCACCGCCTGGCCGCCGGCCGGAGCCGTCTCGCTCCCTGTCGAGGGGCGCTACACCGAGCTCGCCGAGCTGGGTTACCACTACGGACCGGTCTTCCAGGGGCTCACCGCGGCCTGGCGGCTGGGCGAGACCGTGTACGCGGAAGTCAGCCTGCCGGAAGGCGCCGACAACACCCGACTCGGTCTGCATCCCGCACTGCTCGATGCGGCACTGCACGCCATCCCGCTGAGCGGCATCGCGCAGACGGTATCGGAGCCCGGCCATGTGCTGCTGCCCTTCTCCTGGTCAGGCGTGAGCCTCCACGCCACCGGTGCGCGCACGCTCAGGGTACGTATGGACCGCACCGGTGGCGATGCCGTCGCACTTCAGCTCACCGCACCCACCGGCGAACCGGTCGCTTCGGTCGATGCTCTGTCGCTGCGATCCGTTCCGGCCGAGCAGTTCGACGTTCCCGACCAGCAGCAGAACTCCCTGTTCCGGATCAACTGGGTGGAGGCACCCGCCTCCGCGACAACCGCAGGCGCACAGGAGAACTCCGAATTCGAGCTCTACCACTCCGAGGGCCACACGGTCATGGAGGTCCTGGACCACGTGCGTGGGTGGTTGTTGGGTGAGGGTAGTGGTGGTGTGGGTCGGTTGGTGGTGGTGACGCGGGGTGCGGTTGCTGCGGGTGGTGATGGTGATGTGGTTGATGTGGTGGGTGCTGGTGTGTGG
>NZ_JBHVWF010000316.1:0-1518 GCF_042882365.1 Streptomyces sp. NPDC058221
CTGCTCCACCATCCGTCACCTCAAACTTTATGTCCGCACGGCCCCGTCAGGAGTCGGCACCCGGCCTGTCGACTAGCTCGATCTGGTCCACCGCGTTGCACCAACGACAGCGCACCGACTCGATGGTCTCACTGACCACCTCGCGTTCCTCGACGCTCGACTCCCCGGCCAGGTCGAGATGGACGTACTCGACGACCTTGGACGAGCGCGTCACGTCGAAACGCGTGAGGTTTCCGCAGAGCGTGCAGCGCCAGCGGGTCGCCTCGGTCGGCTGGGGAACCGTCGTCATCGTTGCGTCCTCTTTCGTAGAGCCTCGTGCTGCCACATAAGGATCTCGCGGTGCGCCGTCGAACTGCGGAAGTCCTGCCGTAACCCTACGGCCTCACCGCTCACCACCGGCACGGCGAGGCGGTCTGTCCCGTTCCCTCCGCTTGCGTCATGCTCTGACCATGATCGATCGGCGGGCTGCGGCCGGCAGACTCCTGCGGGCGGCCACCTCGGGCGGGCCGCCGGTGACATACGCCCTCATCGCGCTGTGCTGTGTGGTCTTCGCGGTCAGCCCGCTCTCCGGCCTCGCCCCGGTGTACGGCAGCGCGGACGCCCTGCTCTCCGCCCAGGCCGGGTACTTCGAGCGCTGGGGCGTGATCCCCGGCGAACTGTGGGACGGCTCCGCACACGCCCTGTTCACCCCGCTCACCGCGCTCTTCGTGCACGGCAGCTGGCTGCATCTGCTCGGCAACATGCTGTTCCTGTACGTGTTCGGGGCAATGACCGAGGAGCGGATGGGCCACACCGAGTTCGCGTTCTTCTACCTCGGCTGCGGCTATCTCGCCCTGCTCGCCTACGCGGCGGCGCACGCCACTTCCGACCAGACGCTCGTCGGCGCGTCGGGCGCGATCTCGGCGGTGCTGGGCGCCTTTCTCTACCTCTTCCCCAGAGCCCGGGTCACCAGCGTGTTCCCGTTCCTGCTCTTCCTGCCGCTGCGCTTCCCCGCCTGGATCGTGCTGATCTTCTGGTTCGTCCTTCAGTGGCTCGCCGCCGAGGGTGCGGGCAGCGGCCCCGGCGTGGCTTATCTCGCCCATGTGGTCGGCTTCGCCGTCGGCTTCCTCTACGCCTGGGGACGTCACGGGCGTGGGGCTAGAGTGAGATCTCCAGCCACGGCCACCGAGGGAGAAAGCCAGCCGTGATCACCGCGATCGTGCTCATCAAAACCAGCGTGGACCGGATCCCCGAGATCGCCGAGGCCGTCGCGGCGCTGGACAGCGTCAGCGAGGTCTTCTCGGTCACCGGTACCTACGACCTGATCGCCATGGTCCGGGTGGCCAAGCACGACGATCTCGCCGATGTCATCCCCGGCCGGATCAGCAAGATCCCCGGCGTCGAGGGGACCGACACCCACGTGGCGTTCCGTACGTACTCGCAGCACGACCTGGAGGCGGCCTTCGCCATCGGTCTGGACGGCTAGTCGCTCCAAGCCTCGTATATACGTCGGGCCGGGTACGGACAGCTGTCCGTACC
>NZ_JBHVWF010000317.1:0-1487 GCF_042882365.1 Streptomyces sp. NPDC058221
GTACTCATCACCGGAGCCACCGGCGCACTGGGCGGACTCGTCGCCCGACACCTGGTATCAGCACACGGCGTGAAGAAACTCCTGCTCCTCAGCCGACGCGGACCCACCGCCGACGGCATGGCCGAGCTGCAGCGCGAACTGGCCGAAGCAGGCGCGTCCGCGGAGGTGCTGGCGTGCGATGCGGCCGACCGGGACGCGTTGGCGCAGGTTCTGGACGGACGCGGACTGACCGCCGTGATCCACGCGGCGGGTGTTCTGGACGACGGTGTGCTGGAGGCCTTGAGCGCGTCCCGCTTCGACACGGTGCTGCGGCCGAAGGTCGACGCCGCCTGGAACCTGCACGAACTCACCCGAAACCACGACCTGGCCGCCTTCGTCCTGTTCTCCTCCGCCGCCGGAATCCTCGGCAACGCAGGCCAAGCCAACTACGCCGCCGCCAACACCTTCCTCGACGCCCTCGCCCAGTCGAGGCGTGCCGAAGGACTGCCCGGCCTCTCCCTCGCCTGGGGCCTCTGGGCCACCAACAGCACCATGACCGCCGAACTCACCGACACAGACGCACGACGAATCGCACGCCTCGGCGTCGAATCACTCACCCAGACCGAAGGCCTCGCGCTCCTCGACAAAGCAGTCGGGGACGACCACGACGGCCTGCTGATCCCCATACGCCTCGGCCTCGCTGCCCTCCGCTCTGCCGACGCCGTACCCGAGCGGGTGCCGCCGATCCTGCGCGGACTTCTGCCCGCCCCGGCCCTGACCCGCCGCAGGGCCTCGGCCGACGCGCTCGACGCCTCGTCCGACGGTGGTGAACTCGCCCGCACACTGGCTGCATTGGACGCGCCGACGCGCGCGGCCCATGTACTGGGTCTGATCCGGTCAGCCGTCGCGACGGTGCTCGGGCACGCCTCGCCGGACGCGGTCGAGCTCGGGAAGTCCTTCCGCGACCTCGGCTTCGACTCACTCACCGCGGTGGAACTGCGCAACCGCCTCACCGCCACCACTGGTCTGCGCCTGCCTGCCACCCTGGTCTTCGACTACCCGACGTCCGCCGCCCTCGCCGACCACGTGCTGACACAGGTCGTCGGCGAAGTCGGCGATGTCACGAACACCCTCGTGCCCTCCGTGGACGTCGCCGACGACCCCATCGTGATCGTCGGAATGAGCTGCCGCTACCCCGGTGATGTCGCAACGCCCGAGGACCTGTGGGACCTCGTCCTGTCCGACGGCGACGCCGTGTCCGAGTTCCCCTCCGACCGAGGCTGGGACCTGGAGAACGTCTACCATCCCGACCCCGACCACCCCGGCACCACCTACTCCCGTGAGGGCGGGTTCCTGCACCGCGCCGCCGACTTCGACCCGGCGTTCTTCGGAATCTCGCCGCGCGAAGCACTCGCCATGGACCCCCAGCAGAGACTGCTGCTGGAGACGTCGTGGGAAACGTTCGAACGGGCCGGCATCGACCCCGCCACCCTGCGCGGCAGCCGCAC
>NZ_JBHVWF010000318.1:0-1477 GCF_042882365.1 Streptomyces sp. NPDC058221
ATACGCCAGTGTACCGATACGCGAGTGTTCCGATACGTTGGCGTATCGGTACACTGGCGTATCGATGTGGCACGCCATGTCACCGTGACACCGAATCGTCAGCAAAGGGGCACCGGATGATGTTCGCCGGTAGCAGGCCCGCCGATCGGGAGCCGGACAGTTCTGCCCGACCGCCCCTCGTCCGCGAGCTTCTTCTCGTCGTAGGACTCTTCGTGATCGACAAGTTCGGCCGCCAGGCCGCCAACGGTCACGTCGACGAGGCGTTCCACAACGCCGGACACGTCTGGGACCTCGAACGCGCCCTGCACCTGCCCGGCGAGGGAGCCGTGCAAGGGCTGCTGCTCCACAGCGAGACGCCTGCCGCCACCGGCCCGTACAGCCATGCCGTCACCGGCCCGTACGCATCCGCCGCCGGTGCGCAGAGCAACGACCGCTCCTCGTCCTACGCCTCGTCCGGAGCCGGGCGATGAACGCCACCCTGATCGCCGTCGCGCTGTCCCTGGTCTCCGCCGCCGCGTACGCGTCGGCCGCGGTGGCGCAGGCGCGGCTCGCCGGGCGTACCGCACCGGGCACCGGAGCGCTCCGGCTGCTCGGGCGCGGGGCATGGTGGTCGGCCGTCGGGCTGAACGCCGGTGGGGCGCTGCTGCACGTGGCCGCCCTGAAGTACGGCCCGCTCACGCTCGTCCAGCCACTCGGTGCACTCACCCTGGTCGCCGCCGTCCCACTGGGTGCCCGCGCGGCCGGCCGACGCGTCTCCACGACCGAATGGCGCGGCACCCTCCTCACCCTGCTCGGCCTCGGGGCCCTGCTGATGACCGCGGGAGGTTCCGCCCCGCACGAGACCCTCAGCCTGGTCGAGGCGCTGGCCGTCGGCGCCGGAACCATGGCTGTCGTCGCAGGCCTCAGCCGGCCGGGAGCCCGTCCGGGGCTGCGGCACGCTGCGGCCTCCGGCATCACGTCGGGCGTGGCGTCCGCGCTCACCCAGACGCTGACCGTCGCGGTCACCGACCACACCACGGGTCCGCTGTTCAGCTGGCGCCTGGTGGTCGTCGCCGTGCTCGTGTCGGCCTTCGCCATGGGCGGGCTGCTGCTCTCCCAGACCGCCTACCGGGGCGGCCTCGGCGCACCCCTCGCCGTCGTCACCCTCGCCAACCCGGTCGCCGCGGCGGCCATCGGCCTGGCCCTGCTGGGGGAGCGTCTCCAGGGCGGGACGACCAGCCTGGTCCTCGCGCTGCTGGGTGCGGCGGCCGCGGTACGAGGAGTGTTCCTGCTCAGCCGCGCGCAGGCCGGGACGGCGCCCGCAGCCGCAGTGCCCGCCGCCGGGTCCATGCCCGCGCCCGTCGTACCGTCCCGGGTGGTCATCAAGGGCCCGAACCGCTTGGCAGAGGTGCCCGCGGCGTCCGGACCGGTGCCACCCGGCGAGAGCCTCGGCGCTCCACAGGGCGCACGGCTGCCATCGTCCGCCCGCCCCGTCGAC
>NZ_JBHVWF010000319.1:0-1331 GCF_042882365.1 Streptomyces sp. NPDC058221
TCCGATTCACCGACGCAGTGCAAACCCTCCACCAACTCGGCACACGCACATTCATCGAAATCGGCCCGGACGCCACCCTCACCCCACTCGTCGAACAGACTCTGGACACCGACACCGACACCGACACCGACGCCGTCGCAGTCCTCCGACACCGCGTGCCCGAAGCACGGGCCGCCATCGAGGCAGCCGGAGCCCTCTTCGTGCGAGGCAGCACAGTCGACTGGCCGACACTCCTGGCCGGCGGACGCCGAGTGGACCTACCCACCTACCCCTTCCAGCACAAGCGCTACTGGCTCGACGCCACCACCGGAGCCGGCGACGTCACGGCCGCCGGACTGAGCGCAGCGCGCCATCCACTGCTGGGTGGTGCCATCACGTTGGCCGACCGCTCGGGCGTGCTGCTCACCGGGCGGCTGTCGTCGGCTACCCATGCCTGGCTGACGGACCATGCGGTCCACGGCACCGTCGTCGTACCCGGCACCGCCCTGGTCGAGTTGGCGCTGCGAGCCGGTGAGGAGGTCGGCTGTGACACCGTCGAGGAGCTGACCCTCCAGGCGCCACTGGTGCTTCCGGCGTCCGGCGCCGTCCAGGTGCAGGTCGTCGTCGGTGAACCGGACGCCCGGAACCTGCGCCCGATCGAGGTGTACGCCCGGATCGAGGACGACACGAGCGACGCTGCCTGGACTTCTCACGCCACCGGCCTCATCGCCCCCGGTTCGGGGAGCCCGCCGTCGGCCGCCGACTTCGCCGTCTGGCCGCCCCGTGACGCAGAACCGGTCGACATCGGCGACTTCTACGACGCGATGGCCGACAGCGGCTACGCCTACGGGCCCGTCTTCCGAGGACTCCGCAGCGCCTGGCGGCGCGGCGACGAGGTGTTCGCCGAGGTGGCCCTGCCCGAGGAAGCCGCGGACACGGCCTGGGAGTTCGGGGTGCATCCCGCCCTGCTGGATTCCGCGTTGCACGCTGCCGCAGCGGCGGCCGACGAGCGGGGTGGGGGCTCTCGCGTCCCCTTCTCCTGGCGACGCGTCGCGCTGTACGCGGCCGGCGCCAGGGCCCTTCGGGTCCACCTCACCCCGGCCGGGGAGGGCCTAGCCCTTCGAGTGGCGGACGCGGCAGGCCAGTTGGTCGCCTCTGTGGAGTCGCTGGTACTGCGCGAGGTGAGCCCGGAGCAGTTGGCGATCCCGGACGACGCCGATTCCCTGTTCCGGGTGGAGTGGGTACCGGTGCCCGATGGTCCCGGTCAGGGCACCTCATGGGCGGTACTGGGACACGGCCCACTGGCCGATGGCGGTGCCGTGTTCGAAGACGTGGAAGCTCTACTGGCCGCC
>NZ_JBHVWF010000320.1:0-1226 GCF_042882365.1 Streptomyces sp. NPDC058221
CTGTGGTGCCGGTGGTGTTGTCGGGGCGGGGTGTGGGTGCGTTGCGGGATCAGGCTGTGCGGTTGCGTGATTTGGTGGTGGGGGATGAGGGGTTGGGTTTGGGGGATTTGGCTTATTCGTTGGTGCGGTCGCGTGCTTCGCATGATCATCGTGCGGTTGTTTCGGTGGGTAGTCGTGAGGAGTTGCTGGGTGCTTTGGAGGGGGTGGTGAGTGGTCATTTGTTGTCGAACACGGTGCAGGGTGTGGTGGGTGGTGGTGGTGTGGCGTTTTTGTTTTCGGGTCAGGGGTCTCAGTTTCCGGGGATGGGGCGGGAGTTGTATGAGCGGTTCCCGGTTTTTGCTGCTGTGGTGGATGAGGTGTGTGGTTTGGTGGATGGGGTGCGTGGTGGTGGGCCTGGTTTGCGGGATGTGATGTTTGGTGAGGTGGGTTCGGTTGAGGGTGGGTTGTTGGATCGGACGGAGTTTGCGCAGCCGGCGTTGTTTGCGTGTGAGGTGGCGTTGTTCCGGTTGTTGGGGTCGTGGGGTGTGGTTCCGGATTTTGTGGCGGGTCATTCGTTGGGTGAGGTGAGTGCGGCGTGTGTGGGTGGGGTGTTGTCGTTGGGTGATGCGGTGTCGTTGGTGGTGGCGCGGGGTCGTTTGATGGGGGCGGCTCCTGCTGGTGGGGTGATGGTTGCGGTTCAGGCGGGTGAGGGTGAGGTTGGTGCGTTGTTGGAGGGTTTGGGGGGGCGGGTTTCGATTGCGGCGGTGAATGGTCCGTCGTCGGTGGTGGTTGCGGGGGATGTTGATGCGGTGGGTGTGGTGGTTGGTCGGTTGGAGGGTTTGGGGCGGAGGGTGAGGCGTTTGCGGGTGAGTCATGCGTTTCATTCGGCGGATATGGATGGGGTGTTGGAGGAGTTTGCTGGGGTGGTTGCTGGGGTGTCGTTTGGTGTTCCGGTGATTCCTGTGGTGAGTGCGGGTGATGTGGGGTCGGCGGAGTATTGGGTGCGGCATGTGCGGGATGCGGTGCGGTTTGATGTGGTGTTGTCCCGGTTGGGGGAGTTGGGTGTGGGGTCGGTGCTTGAGGTGGGTCCGGATGCTGCGTTGATTCCGTATGTGTCGGGTCTGCCTGGTGCTGCGGTGATGCGTAAGGGGCGCCCGCAGCTGCTGACTCTGTTGAAGGCTCTCGCTCACGTTCATGTTCATGGTGGTGCGGTGGTCGATTGGAGTGGTTTCGTTTCTGGGGATGGT
>NZ_JBHVWF010000321.1:0-1187 GCF_042882365.1 Streptomyces sp. NPDC058221
ATGACGGGTGTGATGGGTGGGGGTGATCGTGAGCGGTTGTCGCGTTCGGGTATTGCGCCGATGACGAGTCAGGAGGCACTCGCCCTCCTCGACACCGCCCTGCGGAGCGACTCGACCTGCCTGGTACCGGCACGCCTCGACGCCGCGGCCCTCCGGAAGCTTGCCCAGCGGGACGAACTGCCGCCCATCCTCCGCGGTTTGGTCCGCACCAGGGCGCGTCGCACAGCCGGGAGTTCAGCAGGGCCCGTGACCGGATCCTCCCTGCAACGGCAATTGCAGTCGATGACGGACGCCGAACAGCTCACCCTGCTGCTCGACGTCGTCCGTGAAGCGGTGGCCGGGGTGCTCGCCATCGACCGTCCCCGCACAATCGATCCCCATCGGGCGTTCAAGGAGTTGGGGTTTGATTCGTTGACGGCGGTGGAGTTGCGGAATCGGTTGAATTCGGCGACGGGTTTGCGGATGCCGGCGACTTTGGTTTTCGATCATCCGACGCCTGATGCGTTGGTGGGGTTCTTGCGTGGGGAGTTGCTGGGCCGGGACGAGGGTGCGTCAGTGGTGCGGGGTGGGGCTGTTGATGAGCCGGTGGCGGTGGTGGGTATGGCTTGCCGGTTCCCGGGTGGGGTGTCGTCTCCGGAGGAGTTGTGGGAGTTGTTGGAGCGGGGTGGGGAGACGCGGGGTGAGTTTCCTGCGGGGCGTGGGTGGGATCTTGAGGGGTTGTATCACCCGGATCCGGATCATGCGGGGACGACGTATACGCGGTTCGGGAGTTTTCTGCATGAGGCGGGTGAGTTCGATGCGGGGTTCTTCGGTTTGAGTCCTCGGGAGGCGTCGGCGACGGATCCGCAGCAGCGGTTGTTGTTGGAGACGGCGTGGGAGGCGGTGGAGCGGGCTGGGATTGATCCGGCGACGTTGCGGGGTTCGGCGACGGGTGTGTTCGCCGGGATCATGTACAGCGATTATGCGTCGCGGTTGCGTGATGCTCCGCAGGAGTACGAGGGTTTCCTCGGGAATGGCAGTGCGCCGAGTGTGGCGTCGGGCCGTATTTCGTACACGTTTGGTTTTGAGGGGCCGGCGGTGACGATTGACACTGCGTGCTCTTCGTCCTTGGTCGCTGTGCACCTGGCTGCGCAGGCACTGCGCAGTGGTGAGTGCAGGATGGCTTTGGCTGGTGGTTCCACTGTGAT
>NZ_JBHVWF010000322.1:0-1137 GCF_042882365.1 Streptomyces sp. NPDC058221
CTGACCGGAACCCCCGTCGACTGGACCACCGTCCTGCCCAACGCCCACCCCGTCCAACTGCCCACCTACGCCTTCCAGCACAAGCGCTACTGGCTCGACGCCACCACCGGAGCCGGCGACGTCACGGCGGCAGGACTCCAGCAGGCCGGGCATCCGCTGCTCGGCGCCACGATGGAACTGGCCGGGACCGACCGCACCGTGTTCTCGGGGCAAATATCAGTCGCATCGCACGGATGGCTGGCGGACCACGCGGTCCACAGCACCGTCCTGGTACCCGGCACCGCCCTCGTCGAACTGGCCCTGCGGACCGGAGACGAAGTGGGCTGCGACCGGTTGGAGGAGTTGACCCTCCAGGCGCCACTTGTCCTGCCGGAGACCGGTGCCGTGCAGCTCCAGGTAGCAGTGGGAGAGACGGACGCCGAAGGCCGCCGTACCGTCGAGATCCACTCGCGTCCGGAGCAGGACATGGCTGAGACGGCCTGGACCTGCCATGCGCTCGGCGCCCTCACCGAGGGCGACACGTGTCCCGCACCCGCCGCCCTGGTGGGCGTCTGGCCCCCGCAGGATGCCCAGTCGGTCGGGATCGATGACTTCTACGACGGACTGATCGACCGGGGCTTCACCTACGGGCCCGCCTTCCAGGGCTTGCGTCAGGTCTGGCGGCGCGGCGACGAGGTGTTCGCCGAGGTGGCCCTGCCCGAGGAGGCCGCGGACACGGCGGACGCCTTCGGAGTGCACCCGGCACTGCTCGATGCCGCCCTGCACGCCATGAACTTCGTCTCTGTCTCCGAGAGTTCGGGCACTCCGCTGCCGTTCTTGTGGTCCGGGGTGTCCCTGCACGCCGTGGGTGCCACGGCTCTGCGGGTGCGGATCGCACCGGACGAGGCGCGCGGCGGCATGACCGTGGACCTGTTCGACGAGGCCGGACTGCCCGTCGTGTCGGTGGAGTCGCTGGTACTGCGTGAGGTGAGCCCGGAGCAGCTGGCGATCCCGGACGACGCCGATTCCCTGTTCCGGGTGGAGTGGGTACCGGTGCCCGATCGTCCCGGTCAGGGCACCTCATGGGCGGTACTGGGACACGGCCCACTGGCCGATGGCGGTGCCGTGTTCGAAGACGTGGAAGCTCTACTGGCCGCC
>NZ_JBHVWF010000323.1:0-1107 GCF_042882365.1 Streptomyces sp. NPDC058221
CACCGGGCCCAGCCCGGCGGCGCACCCGCCAACGTCGCCGCCGGGCTGGCCCGGCTGGGCACGCCCAGCTGGTTCGCGGGAGGACTCGGCGGTGACGGATTCGCCCGCCTGATCGAGGAGCGGCTGCTCTCCGCCGGTACGGAACTGGGCCTGTGCGCCCGCTCGGAGCTGCCCACCGCACTCGCGGTGGCCGACCCGGGCCCGGACGGCACCGGATACCACTTCCACCTGCAGGACACAGCCACCTTCCGGCTGCCGGAGCGCACGGCCGATGTGGCCCGCTTCGGCGCCGTGTATGTGGGCGGACTCGCCGCGGTCGTCCCGCCGGCGGCCGATGCGGTGGCCGCGACCGCGCGAGCAGGTGCCGAACACTCCGTGCTGGTGGTCGACCCGAACGTGCGCGAGGACCGTACGCTCGACGGTTCCACCGGGCGCCGGCTCCGGGAGCTGTGCGAACTGGCCCAGGTCCTCAAGGTCAGCGACGAGGACGTGACCGCGCTCTGGCCCGGCGCGACTCCCGAGGAGAGCTGCGAGCAACTGGCCGCGGGCGACCGCCTGGTGGTACTCACCCGCGGTTCCGCCGGCAGCACGGCGTTCACCCCGGACATGGACCGGATCTCGGTCCCCGCGGTGCGGGCCGTCGTGGTCAACACGATCGGCGCGGGCGACGCGTTCATGGCGGCCGTGCTCAACTGGCTGGGCGACGCCGGAGCATTCCGCGACGGCGGCGTCGCACGGCTGTCGCGCGACCGGACCGCCGAGATGCTGGCGTTCGCGTCGCAGGTGGCGGCCTCCGTGGTCGCGCAGTCGGGGACGGAGCCGTCACGGCCCCGGTCGCCAGGCCCGGCGCAGGACGCCGCACTGACCTGACGGCGTCACGCGTGGTTCGGCACGGCCGAGCAGCGGCTCATCACCGTCCACGGGGCCGGACCGGTCGTGCCGGCTCGCCGCCGGCGAACAGCCCTTGTTCAGGCCGCCGGACCGATGGTGACCTTGACGTGCTTCATGATCGGCTGGTCGCTCTGCGTGCTGTAGTCGCTGAGTGCGCAGAGCACATTCATCTCGGGCATGTAACCGGCGGCGCAGCCCCGGGGGATGTCGTACGGG
>NZ_JBHVWF010000324.1:0-1084 GCF_042882365.1 Streptomyces sp. NPDC058221
ATCGACTGGACAGCCGGACAGGTACGACTGCTGACCGAAGAACAACAGTGGCCACACACCCCACACCCCCGCCGGGCCGCAGTCTCCTCCTTCGGTGTGAGCGGCACCAACTCCCACGTGATCCTCGAAGCCGCCCCCGACCCTGTCGGTGCGCCCGAGGCTTCCGACGACATCCCGGGCAGCGTGTCCGGGGCCGTACCGTGGGTGCTTTCCGCCGCGTCCGCCGACGCCCTGCGCGCGCAGGCCGAACGACTGAGCGGGCACATGGCCGCGCAGCCCGGTCTCGCCCCCGGCGACGTGGCATCCTCCCTCGCGACCAGGCGTACGGCGCTGGAGCACCGGGCCGTCGTCGTGGGTGGTGACCTCGGCGAACTCCTCCCCGCTCTGGACGCGTTGAGCGCAGGCCGTCCCGCTCCCCGGGTCGTGGTGGGTGACACGGCCGCCCATTCCCGCCGTCCCGTGTTCGTGTTCCCGGGGCAGGGATCGCAATGGGTCGGCATGGCAGTGGACCTGCTGAACTCCTCACCGGTCTTCCTCGAATCAATACAGGCCTGCGCCGAAGCACTGAGCGAATTCGTGGAATGGGACCTCATCGAAGTCCTTCGAAGCGAAAACGAAGAACACTCCAACCACGTCGACGTAATCCAACCCGCACTCTGGGCAGTCATGGTGTCACTCGCCGCTGTATGGCGCGCATCCGGAGTAACACCAGCCGCAGTCACAGGCCACTCCCAAGGCGAAATCGCAGCAGCCGTCGTAGCCGGCGCCCTCACCCTCCGCGACGGCGCCCGCATCGTCGCACTCCGCAGCGCAATCATCAGCACACACCTCGCCGGAAAAGGCGGCATGGCATCAGTCGCACTCACCCCCGACGCCACCCGCCAACAACTCACACCCTGGCAAGGACGCCTCTCCCTCGCCGCCGCGAACGGCCCCACATCAACCGTCGTCTGCGGACACACCGACGCCCTCGACGAATTCATCAACATACTCAAGAACAACGGAACAAGAGTCCGCCGCATCCCCGTCGACTACGCCTCCCACTCCATATTCGTAGAAGACATCGAAAAAGAACTCCTCGACA
>NZ_JBHVWF010000325.1:0-1078 GCF_042882365.1 Streptomyces sp. NPDC058221
ACGACCTTGACGCGGGTGCGGTTGCCGACGGCGTCGGTGCCGTCCTTGAGCGTCTCGATCCGTCGGATGTCGAGGCGCACCGAGGCGTAGAACTTCAGCGCGCGGCCACCGGTGGTGGTCTCCGGCGAGCCGAACATCACGCCGATCTTCTCGCGGAGCTGGTTGATGAAGATCGCCGTCGTCCTCGTCTGGCTGAGCGCACTGGTGATCTTGCGGAGCGCCTGGCTCATCAGCCGGGCCTGCAGGCCCATGTGGGAGTCACCCATGGCGCCCTCGATCTCGGCACGGGGCACCAGGGCCGCGACGGAGTCGATGACGATCAGGTCGAGGGCGCCCGAGCGGATCAGGATGTCGAGGATCTCCAGCGCCTGTTCGCCGTTGTCCGGCTGGGACAGGATGAGGTTGTCGGTGTCGACGCCGAGCTTCTTCGCGTACTCGGGGTCGAGGGCGTGTTCGGCGTCGATGAAGGCCACGGTGCCGCCGGCCTTCTGGGCGTTCGCCACGGCGTGCAGCGTCAGCGTCGTCTTGCCGGAGGACTCCGGTCCGTACACCTCCACCACCCGGCCGCGCGGCAGGCCGCCCACACCGAGCGCCACGTCCAGCGCGGTCGAGCCGGTGGGGATCACTTCGATGGGCTCGTTGGGCCGCTCGCCGAGGCGCATGACCGCGCCTCTGCCGTACTTCCGCTCGATCTGCGCGAGCACGGTGTCCAGCGCCTTCTCGTGGTCGGTTCCTGCCATGAGCTTCACCCGGTCCGATTGAGTGGCACGCCGCACATCGGGGAACGTGGGCGTCTGCTGCCGACAACGGACGTGTCGGAGATTCAAAAACGAACATCCGATCGATTTGCGTGTCCAGTGAAAGGTACCAAACGGAGGGAAGCGGGTCGGGTGGCGCGCCGGACGGCGCCGGTCGCCGGCTGGGCCGCCCGCGGGCGCCGTCTCAGATCCTCGCGTGGCCGCCAGGGGTTACGGGACAGCCCTTAGCTTGATCTTTAACGTCAGGGCCCGAACGGTTCGTCGTACTTGATCACTCGGATTGGTAACTGCGGTACACGCAGGCGGCCTTCGGCTGAGCA
>NZ_JBHVWF010000326.1:0-1019 GCF_042882365.1 Streptomyces sp. NPDC058221
AGCGCGTCCCGCTTCGACACGGTGCTGCGGCCGAAGGTCGACGCCGCCTGGAACCTGCACGAACTCACCCGAAACCACGACCTGGCCGCCTTCGTGGTGTTCTCGTCGGCCGCCGGAGTCTTCGGCAACGCCGGTCAGGCCAACTACGCCGCCGCCAACGCCTTCCTCGACGCCCTCGCCCAGTCGAGGCGTGCCGAAGGACTGCCCGGCCTCTCCCTCGCCTGGGGCCTCTGGGCCGAATCGAGCACGATGACGTCCGGGCTGGCCGAGACTGACCGCCGGCGGATCGCGCGGCTCGGCGCGGAGGCGCTGAGCGAGGCGGAAGGGCTGGCTCTGCTCGATCGGGCACTCGGGGAGGGCGCCCCCGGTCTCCTCGTACCGGTGCGGCTCAACCGTCCGGCACTGCGCACCCAGGCCCGGGCAGGAACCCTGCCCGCACCGATGCGTGCGTTGGTGCCCGCGACAGTGCGACGTCAGGCCGGCGCCGGAGCCGCAGATGCGGTCGCGGGCGGTGGCACTCCGGCCGTCCGTCTGACCGGCATGACGTCGACCGAACAGGAGGAGTACGTACAGGACTTGGTGCGGCATGAGGTCGCCGGCGTGCTGGGCCACGCGACCCCGGACGCCATCCAGGCCGCGCAGTCGTTCAAGGAGCTGGGCTTCGACTCGCTGACCGCGGTGGAGCTGCGCAACCGCCTCACCGCCGCGACCGGTCTGCGCCTGCCCGCCACACTCATCTTCGACCACCCGACGTCTGCCGCCCTGGCAGGCCGCATCCTGAACGACCTCGTCGGCGACAGCGCCGAAACGCCCTCAGATTCCGCCCGCACTGTCGCCGTGGCCCACGACGAGCCGATTGCGATTGTGGGGATGGGGTGTCGGTTCCCGGGGGGTGTGGTCTCTCCGGAGGGGCTGTGGGAGGTGGTGCTGTCGGGAGCGGATGCGATCTCCGACTTCCCCACGGACCGAGGCTGGGACGTGGAAGGCCTCTACGACCCCGACCCCGATCGGCCCGGAAA
>NZ_JBHVWF010000327.1:0-1013 GCF_042882365.1 Streptomyces sp. NPDC058221
GGGCACATCATTTGCGAACGCCCCGCATCCCACCGGTGCGGGGCGTTCGCACACGATGTGCCGGAAACATGGATCTTGACAGCATCTGATGAACCATCAGTCAGCGCGTTTCGATCCCATTGACTTCTTTTCGGCCGGAGTCATCAATAGCCCCCTGCCGGCGCGGAAGAGCCGCCGCGCCGCATTCCGCAGGAGGGGGCTCCATGAGTCCAGCCATTCGAAGATCCGACAGCCCGGGGACGCGGCGCCGAAGCCGCCGCTGGGCCGCCGCGCTGGGTGTGGGTGCGCTCGTCGTCACCGGGGGAGGACTGCTCGCCGGGCCCGCCCAGGCCATGGCGGCGGCATCCGAGGCGGTGGACTTCCCGACCCACTGCATCCCGCCCGCCATCGCCGGAATCCCGCCGATCGACGGGACGACGACGGCCGAGATCACCGTCGACAACGCCGCCCCGAAGGTCGGCGACACGGTCCAGGTCACGTACACCGTCGTCACGCCGGCCGCGAGCAACCCGGTCGACCTGGCGCTGCCCGCCGACATCATGACGCCGACCGGCAAGGTCACCGCCGCAGGTGCGCAGTCCGCCGACATCACGGTGGCGGGCCCGCAGAAGAACGATCCGGTGCCCGGCAAGGGCGCGTTCCCGTCGTTCTCGATGACCGGCTCCTTCACGGTGACCGCGCCCGGTGAGATCACCCTCTCGCCCGGCGACTACAACATCCACACCAGCTACATCATGGAGCTGGACACGCCCTGCACGGTCACCGATCCGCCCGCGCCCGTCTCCCAGACGATCATCGCGACAGACGGCGGCGGCCAGGTCAACGAGCGGGCCATCCAGCTCGGCAGCGCCTCCGGAGCGGACGGTGACCAGGTCACCGTCACCGGCTCGAAGTTCACCGCGGGAGCCTCCGTCACCCTCGCCGGGCGTGCGGGGGACACCCAGACCGGCGACACGGCGACGGCCACCGCGGACGGATCGGGCACCTTCACCGGGCAGCTCACCGTCAACGAC